>JBEEHI010000195.1:0-3667 GCA_041167305.1 Verrucomicrobiota bacterium | reverse complement strand
CGTGCTTCATGGCGTCCATGGCGTTGAGGAAGAAATTGAGGAACACCTGTTCGAGCTGGTCGGCATCGGCGCGGATAGTATCCACATCGGCCTGCCAGGAACGAGTTAATTTGATTTCCTTTTGGTAAAGCCGGTGCCCGATCAGTTGGAGAGATTTTTCCAGGACGTCGTGCACGTGCATCGGCCTCAGCACAGGTTTGGCTGGACGGGCGAAACGCAGGAGCTGATTTACCAGTGAATCGATCCGGTCAATCTCATGTCCGATCAGGTTCGAGAAGGTATCGCGGAAATCGGAATCCTGGTAACGCTCGGGCAGGAGCTGCGCGAAGGTCTTGATCGAGACAAGCGGGTTTTTGATTTCGTGCGCCATGCCGGCGGAAAGGGTGCCGAGACTGGCGAGCCGGTCGCTGCGGCGAATTTGCAATTCAAGGCGTTTAAGCGCCGTGATGTCGGTTAGCACGACGAGCGCGCCAAGCATCTCGCCCTGCTGGCCATGGAAAATCGAGCTGCTCGCGCGCACCACCGCGTTGTGATCGCCAAGCGGCAGGACCAGCTCGCCGTTTTCCTGGCGGTTGCCGGTGCGCAATGTCTCGCGCAGGATCTCGCGTAGGCCGGCCGGTAGTCGATCCAGGGAATGCTCGATGATTTCGCGTGGGTTCAGCCCGGTGATCTGGCCGGCTTCATTGTTAAATACCGTCACTTGCTGGTCCGCCCCAGCCGCGATCACGCCGGTCGTCAGGTTCTCGAGCAGCGTCTCATTATAGATGCGCGCATTTTCCACTTCGGTGAAGAGCTGGGCGTTATCGATCGCCACCGCGAGCTGGCCACAAAGCACCTGAAGCGCGTTTTGCTCGACTGCGCCGTAGATCCGGCCGGAAAGCCGCGGACCCAGGAGCATCACGCCCGCGAGATGTTGCCGCGAAAAAAAACCGAGCGCTACAGCAGTCTTCAACCGGCTCATCTCCTCCGCCGCCTGCTCCAGTTCCTCCGTTGTGCGAATACGATGCAGCTCATCCAGAACGAGGACCTCCTGGTTGGTCTGGAGATAGGAGATGATCGAGTTGTTCCTGCTTAAGCGCAGTTCTTTCGCATTTGAATCCGAATGAACCGCCGGATAATGCTGCACGTAGGCATCCTTCTCGGGCAGCATGATAAAAACGCGATCGGTTCCGACTGCTTCACCGATCGTCTTTGCAAAACGACCGAGCAGGTCCTGCAGCGTGGTGACCGATTTCAGGATGCCCGCCGCCTGGTTCATGGTGGATTGGAAATCGATGCTGCGCGATCCGATGAAGAGGCGATTCGCGAATCGCTGCGAAATTCCGCGCGCTGGCGCCATGGCAAAAGCTACCACGAGCGCCGCCGCCAGGTGGCCGAACGTTGTCGCTTCATTCGGAAATAATGGCTTGGCCGCTGTCGCAACGAGCCACCAAACCAGGGCGTAGAGCGCGAGCAGGTACGCGGTCAGGACCGCATAAGACGTGATTCGCCGGACGAAAAATCCGACGTCCATGATTTTTCGCGTCGCGATTCCGTAGGCAATAATGAGGCTGAAGACGACGATCCGAAACGGCGCGAACTGCATCGCGATCGCGCGTTCCACGAACTGAGACGGTGCTACCAGAAGGGCGAGCGCGACCCCGCCTGCGACGATGAACTGGAGTTCGACCTTCTGCACCCCAGACGAGCGCAGGAGATCGCGCACAGAAAAGATGATCAGAATGATGACCGAAAATGCGAGGAACGCGGCGAAAACGGGAAACAATGGACCGTACACCGGCAGCGGAATTAATTCATGACCGCTTTCCCGGCGGATCTCAGCTGAGCGCAGGAAAAACGGCGTGTAGCAGCACGCTACGGCGACCAGACTCGGCACCGCGAAGCCGGCCGAGCGTCGCCCGATTTCCTTCCAGCCGCTATCGCGACAGAGAATCCCCAGGCGCAGCAGATTGAATCCATTCACCATCACAAGGCCGCTGGCCCAGGCGTTGCGAATCCAGAGTTCGGCTTGCGCAGCTTCAGTGGCGTCGAGCGCGATTTGCAGAGAGAGGAGCCACGCCGAGATGAAAAAGGAAACGATGAGAAAGCTTTGGTTCGCGTGGTTGCGCGAATTGGCACGGTAAACAGCAAGCCCGAGCCCGAACTGAATCAGGAGGGCCAGCCAAAGGGAAATGTTGCCGGCGTTCATTCGCGAACGCGTTCCACCACCATGCTGCTGTTGCCGCCGCCCAGCCCGCGGACGTTGATCAGCGCGACATTGATCCGTCGATTACGGGACCGTCCCGGGACATAATCGAGATCGCAACGCGGATCAGACATTTCGTAGTTGGCGGTCGGCGGAATGATCCCATGCTTAAAGCATAAACCGCACGTGATGACCTGATGGGGCCCCGCTGCCGAGAGCGGATTGCCCGTTACACCCTTGATTGAGCTGATCGGGATGCTGTAAGCGCGGCGGCCAAAGACGCGCTTTATCATATCCGTCTCCACAATATCGAGCGCGGGGTGACCGGGCCCGTAGGCGCAAATGTAATCGATATCCTCCGTCGTCCGGCCCGCGCTGCTTAGAGCCGCTCGCATGGTTTGTCCCAGCCCGAATAATTCACCGCTGGCGTAATCATCACCCTGCGTGCCATAACCGGTGATTTCCAGGTAGGGCGAAACGCCGCGGGCGATTGCGTTCTCGTAATTCTCCAGGATCACGATTCCCGCGCCTTCCGAGATGACCCCCGAATCGCGCTGCAAGTCGAACGGCCGGCTCGCCCTTTCCGGATCGGAATTTCGCGTCGAGCTCAACCCGGCCGTGGCGAAGCTCGCCATCGATAACGGCGTGATCGTTGCGTCCGTTCCACCCGCCACCGCGATGTCCGCTTCGCCGTGGCGGATCATCGTCGCCGCCGAAGCGATCGCATCGAGGCCGGACGGACACGCCGAAGAAATCGTGGTGGCCCGCGCCGAAATCCCGAGCGCCATCGTTAATACCTGCGTCGCTGCCTGCGGCTGACAATCCACCACGCCGGCGCTAACGCCGCGCGGACCGCGTCGCGAAAGATCCTCCCAGCCGCCCTCAAGAATTTCCATCGCTGTGCTGCTCACGCCCAGCATGACAGGGATCGGATGATCAATTATGTGTTTCGACGGATCGAAATCCGCATCGGCCAGCGCCATTTTCATCGCGGCGAAAGCGAACTGTGTGTGCCGTGCCATTCGTTTCGGTTTGAACTTCGCGTCGATGTAATCAAGCGGTTCAAACCCTTTCACTTCCCCAGCGATTCGGCTCTTGAACGCGCTGGCGTCGAAGTGCGTAATCGGGCCTACGCCGCTGCGTCCCGCGACAAGGGATTCCCAAAACGCCTCGAGCCCGATTCCATTCGGCGCGAGGATACCCATGCCTGTGACAACGACACGATTACGCTTGGACATGGCTCTCATTAAGAATCGGATTTGGAGGGAAGAGCGGACATTCTAGCCATTACGCTAAATCCAGTCATTATGTTTTTCTTGCCGGTGTTGTCGACCTTATTCACCAAATTTTCCACTTATTCACAAGTTACATCTTGTGCGCTGGGTAAAAAGTTTCACACTCCGGCAGACGCCATTTGAGGCGAGGGGTTGCTTATCATACACTCTCCGCGCGGTACAGCCTTAGCTTTCTCTCACGCACCAT
>JBEEHI010000194.1:0-2857 GCA_041167305.1 Verrucomicrobiota bacterium | reverse complement strand
AGATCCTTCTTAAAACCCCAATGCAAAATCCCCAGCACGATGCCTCCCCCGAACAGGGAGACGAAGATGACGCGCAGGTAGGCGAGAAAAACCGGATCGTGCAGCGCGTGGTGCGGGGACATTAGTGAGCGGCCGATTTCGCGCGCAGAGCGGCCATGATGCGCTTCAAGCGGATGGCCATCGTCTGCACGCAGCCCGCCACGACAATAAGGCAGGCCCAGTCGAGAATCGTCAAGGTTCCGAAACGCAGCGTCCCCCAGTGCCACCACACGTAGCCAAGCGTCAGCCAGGCACCGAGGTGCAAGGTCACCATCCGCCACGGCTTCGACATCACGCCGCTGAATTCGCGCTGAACGCCGATCGCTTGTCCGAACATCCCGACGTAGGCGGTCAGAAGGGCGAAAATTGCGGCCCAATATCCGAGGAACGGATTCATCCAGCCGCTGTGCGCCACGCCGGCGAAGACCAACACATCCGAAATGCGATCGGGAAGGTCGTTGAGGATTTCGCCGCGCCAGCTCGCCTTGCCGGAGGCTAGCGCCACCATGCCGTCGAGCATGTTGAACCAGAGGCGCAGATAACAAAACAGCGGCGCGACAAAGAGCAACCACGGATGCCCGCCGGATTTCCAAAAACAGAATGCAGCAGCAGCGGCGGCAACAATCGACGCATACGAAATCGAATCCGGATGAATGCCGGCGCGGACACAGAAGCGCGTCGCGGATTCGGCCGTGTTTCGAAACCCACGGGCGATCGGGCGCCGTGAGGCGGGATGATAATTCATTCGATAACCCAATCTTGCCATCGCGCTGGGAGTTCCTACCATTTTTAAAACGAAAAGACTGTGAACGGATTCCGGAAGCAGGTCCGCGCAGCGCCGTGGAAGATGCGGCCACCTGGGGTGGCGTCTGCACCCGCTCACCCTATTTGCACACGGATCCGTGCGCTCGATGCGGGGAACTCCTAAGCGCGCCGGCGCAACGCCGTCATTATACGGAACGAAATTTGGGCATTGGCGTTTCTTTGGAGCTTGGGATTTGGAGCTTCCGCGCAACGCGCGGTTAGTATCCGGCCGCTTGCCCGTCTTTCCGGCTCTCGCTCGCGCCGACATAAACGCGCTGGCCATCATGCATCTCGACTTTTATCGCCTGGTAACCGCCGTAACCGCCAAGATCGTAACGCATGTCGTGGCCTTTCTTCTTCAGCTCGCGCACGGTTTCCCACGGCACGCCGCTTTCGACGTTCACGTAGCCGCCGATGTCGGTGAGTTTTTCGCCCGTCGGTTCGGCGTCGCCCTCATGTTGCCAGCGCGAGGCGTCGCCGGCTTCCTGCACGTTCATGCCGAAATCGATCAGGTTCGTCAGCACTTGGACATGGCCCTGCGGTTGCATGCCGCCGCCCATCACACCAAACGCGAGCCACGGCTTCTGGTCCTTCATGACGAAGCCGGGAATGATGGTGTGGAACGGGCGTTTGCCCGGCGCGTAAACATTCGCGTGGCCGGGTTCCATAGAAAATAATTCGCCGCGATCCTGAAACATGAAGCCGAGTCCGGGAACGACGATGCCGCTGCCCATCCCGCGATAGTTGCTTTGAATGAGGCTGACCATGTTGCCTTCGTCATCCGCCGTGCACATGTAGATCGTGTCACCATCTTTCAACGCGGGATTGCCGGGCGCGATTTTCCGCGACGCGCGCTCGGGATCGATGAGCTTGCGCCGTTCGGCTGCATACGGTTTCGAAAGCAAACCGGCCAGCGGGATTTTTGCGAATGCCGGATCGGCATAGAACTTCGCGCGATCCGCCCACGCTATCTTCTTCGCCTCGATCATGGCGTGCAAAGCTGACGGCGAATTGTAGCCCATCGCTTTCAGGTCGAAGCCTTCGAGCATGTTCAGGATCTGGAGCGTCGCGATTCCCTGCCCGTTCGGCGGCAGCTCGAAGACGTCGTAACCGCGATAGTTCACCGAAACCGGATCGACCCAGGTGGAGGTATGTTTTTCAAAATCGGCTTTGCGCAGGAAACCGCCGTTCGCCTGCATGAACGCGTCGATCTTGTCCGCGATCTCGCCTTTGTAATAAGCGTCGCGCCCTTTCTCGCCGATCAAACGCAGGCTGCGAGCGAGCGCCGGGTTCTTGAAGATGTCGCCTTTCGCGGGCGTGCGGCCTTTGCCATCGAGCGTGTACGTTTCGAGAAAGGCGCCCGGCAAATCCTTGTAGAGTTCTGGCCCGAAGTGCCAGTAAAACGCGATCAACTCCGTGACCGGGAAACCTTCCTCGGCATACTTCGCCGCGGGGGCGAGATCGTCGCTCAAGGTGAGTTTCCCAAATTTCTTATGCAACTCGCTCCACGCATCCACTGTTCCCGGTACGCTGATGGGGAGCATGCCGCGCGGTGGAATGGTTTTGCGGTTTAACTTGTCGAGCTCGGCTTTCATCTGGTCGTAGCTCAAGCCGAGTGGCGAACGGCCGCTGCCGTTCAGGCCGTACAGTTTGTTTTCTTTCGCGCTATAAACGATCGCGAACAGATCGCCGCCGATGCCGTTCGAGACCGGTTCCATCAAGCCGAGCGTCGCGTTCGCCGCGATGGCTGCGTCGATCGCATTGCCGCCCCGCTTCAAGATGTCGAGACCAACTTGCGTCGCCGCCGGCACGCTGGTGCAGACCATGCCGTGACGGGCGAGGACTTCAGAGCGGGTCGCGAATGGTTTGCCCGTGATGCGATCGATCTGGCCGAAGAGCGAAGTGGCGGCGAACGATGAAAGCAGTACGAGAAGAGCGAGTCGATTCATGGGCAACAACGTAGGATTTATTTGGCACGCTGCCATGGCTGAATTGTAGGGCGTTTCTGTGAAAC
>JBEEHI010000193.1:0-8531 GCA_041167305.1 Verrucomicrobiota bacterium | reverse complement strand
AGATTGCTGCGATCGTCCTGGCGGTTGCTTCTGTTCTCTATCTATTGAGTAGAGTCCGAGCCGGCCGGGGGGCGGCGGCAGCCGACTAGGCAGCCCAAACCCAATATCTTGTGTCCGGCAGCTTTTCCCCCGCTGCCAATGGTATATTTTCCTTGTCAGTAGCTCCTAATTGGTCGTTTATTGGGCGTTACCCAGCGCCACGCGTCTTTTCATGCATCTTCATTCGCTCGAGCTCATCGGCTTCAAATCGTTCGCGGACAAAACCATCTTCGAATTTCATGAAGGCGTCACCGCCATCGTGGGGCCTAACGGATGCGGAAAATCGAATGTGCTCGATGCCGTTCGCTGGGTGCTCGGCGAACAATCCGCCAAGGCGCTCCGCGGCGGCGAAATGGCGGACGTTATTTTCAACGGGACCGATTCACGTAAGCCGGTCGGATTCGGCGAAGTCTCCCTGACGTTCACGAATTGCGGGAGCGAGCTCGGCGTGGACTGGCACGACGTGCGCGTGACGCGGCGCGTCTATCGCGACGGCAACTCGGAGTATTTGCTCAACAAAACGGTGTGCCGGCTGCGCGATATCCAGGCGCTCTTTGCCGACACAGGCGTCGGCCGCAGCGCTTACTCAATCATGGAGCAGGGCAAGATCGATCTGATCTTGAGCTCGCGACCGGAAGATCGCCGCGCCGTTTTCGAAGAAGCTGCGGGGATCACCAAATTCAAAACGCAGAAGAAAGAAGCGCTGCGCAAACTCGAAGCGACCGAAGCGAATCTTCTTCGCATCGGCGACATCATCAAGGAAGTGAAGCGACAGATCGGGTCGCTGCAACGCCAGGCCGGAAAGGCGCGGCGTTACCAGACGTTGCATGCGGACTTGCAGGTGCTCGACACGCACCATTCGCGGCGGCAGCTCGACAGCCTCGAAGCGGAAGCCGAGCACGCGCGAACAGAAATGGCCCGCTTGCAGAACGCAGAGCAGGAAGCGCACGCCAGAATCGAGGCGGGCGAAAATGATTTGGCCGCGAAACGCCGCAGTCTCGATCAAGTGGATAGCGAGATCGGCGATGCGCGCGCGGAAGTGCAGCGTTTGCAAAGTGAGATGGCCGGACTTCGCAACCAAATCGATTTCAACCGGCAACGCGCCCAGGAAATTGGCGAACTGATCGAGCGTTACACGAGTGATATTGCCGCCGCGGAAACGAAGCGGAGCGAGCAGGCCACGCAACTCCAGGAAGCCGATGCGCTGATTGCACGCACGAACCAACTGCTGGTTTCGAAGGAACTGGAAGTCGCGCAATTGACCGAGGCGTTGCAGGCCGCGCGCGGGGAACGGTTGCAAAAGGAAGACGAACTCCAGGCGTTGCAGACGTCGCTCTCGAAGCTGGAAAGTCGAATCGCCAGTCTCCAGACCGATTTGAGCGGAATGACCGCGCGGCGGGACGCGACCTCAGCGCGATTCGCGGAACTAACGACTTTGGTCAGTGAAGCGACCCGCGACCTGACGACCGCGCGCGCGAATCTCAGCGCCGCGCGTGTTGCGATGGAAACGGAACGGCAGACTGCGCAGGAGCGGAAGGAAACGTTGCGCCAGGCTGAAGAACGCCTGCAGCAAAATCAAGCGGCGGTGGCGGCAGCCGAAAGAGAAATCGGACGGCTGGAGCGGACGATTGGGGAGAAGCAGGCGCGCCTCGAAGTCTTGCGTCAGATGACGGAGGAGGGTCACGGCTTGGAAAAAGGTTCGCAGGCCGTCTTGAAAGGCCTCGACGATCCGGAACGCATTCGGCCGGCCATCGCAGGCGCATTGGTCGCGAGCCTGAACGTGGACCCAGAATTTGTTCCGGCGCTCGAGGCTGCGTTCGGCCGAAACATGCATGCTGTCGTTTTGCACTCTCCGGATTTGGCCGCCGATATTTTCCGGAAACTCGCCGACCAGAAATTGGGCCAGGCTGCTCTAGCCATCGCCGGCCTTTCCACAGAGACGAGTCAGGGCGCGGTGTCACCTCTTCCGCAAGGTGCGATTACATGGGCGGCGGACAAGGTGGATGCACCCGCGGAACTCACATCGCTCGTCAAGAATCTTCTGCGCGATGTGGCGATCGTTCCCGATCTCGCCACCGGTCTGAAGCTGAAGCAGTCGGCAGGCAATCTTGCTTTCGCGACGCTTAGCGGTGAATTCATTTCTTCGGAAGGAATTATTTTCGGTGGGGCGGTCAACACGGCCACCGATTCCATGCTGGGCCGGAAAGCGATTATCACCGGTCTCGATCAGGAAGCGCAGGTGCTCGAAACAGAACGAGCCGGAGCGGTCCTGGCGCGCGACCAGGCGAAGGAACAGGTGCAATCTTCCGAGGCCGCCGTCGCGGAAGCACGCCGAGGGCACGAGAGTGCGCACGAAAAATCGTCGCAGACCGGCGTGGAGATTCTTTCCGCCGAGCGGAGGGTCGCGGACGAGGAACGACGACTGGCCCAGATCGAAACCGAGAAGGGAACACTCGATCAGCAGGTTCGAAGCGCCGACGATCGGATCGCCGAGATTGCGCGCGAACTGCAATCGGATCGCAACAATCTCGAGAACGAGCAGGGTCTTCAGGCCGGCGCGGAGAAAGCGCGGGAGAACGCGCGTTTGCGAGAGGAAGAAGCCGCGGAAAAACTGAATGAGCTTCGCCTCGCCGTGGCGACGGAGCGGCAGCGCCACGAAAGTTTGGTCCATCATCGTGAGCCAATGGCTGCGCGCGAAGCGGAGCTGGCTGATCTCGTTGCCGCGCGGCGTGGCGATATCGCGACGTATCAGGACCGGCTCGCACGGCAGGCCCGCGAATCAGAGCAAGCCGACGCAAGGATTAAGGAGCACAACTCGGAGCTGGAGCTGGCCGAGGAAAATGCGGCGACGCTCACGGAACAACGAAGCGCGCGTCTCGCCGTCGTGACCGAGCAGGAGACCCGGCTGCGTGCGCTACGAGATTCGCTAAATGATCTGCGCGACTCGCGCGGCAAGGAAGAAGTTCGCCAGACTCAATTGCAATTGCGCACCGAGAACCTGGTCGAGCATGTGACGCGCAGGTATCAAGTCAACCTGCGCGAGTTCGCCTCCGACACATTCGCGTTTCAGAAAACCCTGAGCGTGCTCACGAAGCGGCGCGCCGGTGGCTCGAGCGCTCCGTCGCTCGATGGCGACGAAGCTGCCGTTTCGACATCGCCCGCGGAGCGGCCGATCCACCCGGATGGCGAAGCCAATCTTGAGCAAATCATCGCCGACCTCACGCGCCAGCTCGATAACATGGGCCCAGTCAATCTCGATGCGGTCCACGAATACGATGAGCTCGAAGAGCGTTACCGATTCCTCGAAGCGCAGAACAACGATTTGACCGCGGCGCGCCGGGAAGTGCTCGAAGTGATTAGCCGGATCAACAGCACAACCCAAAAACTTTTCGCGGAGACCTTCGCGCAGGTCCGAATCAACTTCGGCGAGATGTTTTCCGAAATGTTCGGCGGCGGCCGTGCCGATCTTTCGCTTCAGGATGAAAACGATCCGCTGAATTGCGGCATCGAGATCACGGCGAAGCCGCCTGGGAAACAATTGCAAGCCGTGTCGCTCCTTTCCGGCGGCGAACGGACGATGACAGCGGTCGCGCTTCTCTTCGCGATCTACATGGTTCGGCCGAGCCCGTTCTGCATTCTCGACGAAATGGACGCGCCTTTGGACGAGAGCAACATCAACCGTTTTATCAAAGTTCTGGAGCGCTTCGTTTCGCAGAGCCAGTTCATCATCATCACCCACAACAAGCGCACCATTGCCAAGGCCGACGTCCTCTACGGCGTGACCATGGAAGAGCGCGGCGTGAGTAAACTCGTCGGGATGAAACTGTCCGCCGACCGCGGCGCCGACGGTGAGCTACGACAGACCTCCTCGAATGGGAATGGCAACGGCTCGAAGGTGCATGAGAAGCCGCGCCAGGGACAGTTCGCGATCGCCGGCGAAGCGGAAGAAGATCGACGCGCCGCGCGCCGGTAGCGAACGCGCTGGGAAAAAACACTTTGCGCCGGTTTCGG
This sequence comes from Verrucomicrobiota bacterium, assembly GCA_041167305.1. Lineage (GTDB taxonomy): Bacteria > Verrucomicrobiota > Verrucomicrobiia > Chthoniobacterales > UBA10450 > AV80. Next base: position 4,481 of record JBEEHI010000193.1, on the reverse strand, counting down.
CTCAATGGCTAAATCGTAGATGCTTCAAACTGCGGAACGCGGCGCTCCCAAATCAAAAAAAGCGCCGCACGAGAGATATCTCGAAGCGTTCCGCATCATGCTCCAGACGCGGATTTTCGAAGAGAAGCTCGCGAGTTTGTATCGCGGCGGTTTAATCACCGGCGGCGTTTACCTCGGCAAAGGACAGGAAGCCGTCAGCGTGGCCTGCGGCCTCTTTTTGCAGAAGGGCGATGTCTTCGCACCGCTGATCCGCGACCAGGCGGGCCGCACGGCGTTTGGCGAACCGCTCGTCGATGTGGCGCGCACTTATCTCGGTTCGCGCAGCGGCCCGATGCGTGGACGCGACGGAAACATCCATCGCGGTTGTCCGTCGACTGGACAGCTCGCGATGATCAGCCATCTCGGCGCGATGGTCTCGGTCGTTGTCGGAAAATTGCTGGCGAAGCGGATGAAGGGGGAGAAAGGTTTCATCGGCCTAACGACTATTGGCGAAGGCGGAATGCAGACCGGCGCGACGCACGAAGGGATGAACATCGCCGCGGTTGAGCGCGTGCCGCTGGTTATGGTCGCGACCAACAATCATTACGCCTACTCCACGCCGAACGACCGCCAGTTCGCCTGCGCGGACCTGGTCGATCGTGCGAAAGGCTACGGCTACGAGGGCAGTTCGGTCGACGGCACCGACTTGGCGCAATGCCTTGAAGTGATTGGCGCCGCGGTGAAGCGTGCCCGGGCTGGTCGCCCACCGCAGCTCGTCGTCGCCTCGACCCTGCGTCTTGCCGGCCACGGCGAACACGATGATGCGAGCTACGTAACCGACGACATCAAACGCGAGGCATTCGCCCAGGATGCCCTGCAGCGCACCGAGCAATTTGTGCTGGAACAGGAACTTCTGGATCGCGAAGGGCTGCAGCAAATGCGGGCCGAGATAGCGGCCGAAGTCGACGAGGCCGTCTCGATTGCGCAACAGGAAGACGCTCCCGTCGGCAGCGAAGAAGATTGGTGCGCGGTGGCAACGCGCGAACTCGTTGATCAAATTCCGTGAGCGTCACCTACCTCGAAGCGATCCGCGAGGCGCAGACGAAACTATTGCGCGATGACCCTCGCGTCTTCATCTACGGCCAGGACATTGCCGGGAAATTCGGCGGCGCGTTCAAGGCGACGAAAGGCCTGGCCGAACAATTTCCCGGGCGCGTCCTGAACACGCCGATCAGCGAAGACGCGATGGTCGGCACGGCGATCGGCGCCGCGATGGAAGGGATGCGGCCGATCGTGGAGATGCAGTTCGCGGATTTCTCAAGCATCGCGCTCAATCAAATTCTCAACAATGCCGGGACCCAGTTTTGGCGCACCCAAACCCCCTGCCCCATCACGGTGCGTCTGCCGTCAGGCGGAACGAAAGGCAGCGGCCCGTTCCACAGCCAGAGCATGGAAGGAATTTATTCGCACTATCCCGGACTGGTCGTCCTCACGCCCGCGACGGTGGAAGATGCCTACACGATGTTGATCGACGCGGTCGCGATCGACGACCCGGTCATCTACTGCGAACACAAATATCTTTATTACCATCTCAAGGCCGACGCGCTCCCGACGGAGAAGTTGCCGATCGGCAAAGCGCGAATTGTCAGGCCGGGACGCGACATCAGCATTGTGACCAACAGCGCGATGGTCCATGAAGCGCTCGCCGTGGCGCAGCAATTCAGCACCGAGGGCGTTGAGATCGAAGTGGTCGATCTGCGGAGTGTGAAGCCGCTCGACACCGACACGGTCCTCGCCTCGGTCGCGCGGACCGGGCGATTGCTGTGCGTGGGCGAAGCGTTCCCGTGGGGCGGCGTGACGGCGGAAGTGATCGCGCGCGTGACGACCGAAGGTTTTCATCTTCTCGACGCCGCACCGGCACGCATCAACGCGAAGGACACGCCGATTCCGTATCACCCGAATCTTTGGAGCGAGCATCGGCCCAACGCGAAAACGATCGCGGCCAAAGTGCGCCAGGTCCTTGCCGAATAATTTTATGCCGCAAATTCCAATCACCATGCCGCAGCTCGGCGAATCCATGGCCGAGGCCACGATCGTCGCGATCAAGGTCCAGCCAGGCGACAAAGTTGTCGCCGACCAGGAAATCATCGAGGTCGAGACCGACAAGGCCGTCATGGGCGTGACGACGCCGTGCGCGGGCGAGATTACGAAGATCGATGCGGAGGTAAAGGGAACGTATGCGGTCGGTACGGTGCTCGGTTATGTGGAAGCGAGCGAAGCCGATGCGGCGCGTTTCCAGAAGCGCGCACCGCAGCCACCGAAGGGCGACGTGGCGAAAGAAGTTCCCGGGCGCGAAGAGGAATCAGCGACTGCGGTAAAAACGCAAACCGGAAGCGGCTCGCATTTTCAAGTCGACGAGACGGCCTTGCCGCAAGTGGCAACCGGATCGCATTTCCAAGTCGATCAAGCAGGCGTGCTGCCGGTTCCCGCCGGCACCAAGGGCGCAGGTTATCTTTCGCCGCGAGTTCGAGCGCGCATGATCGAGTTGCAATTGATCCAGGCCGACCTGGCAGGGATCGCGGGCACCGGCAACGCGGGCCGAGTCACAGTCAAGGATCTCGAGAAATTTCTGGGCGAACTCGAAGGCAATCCGGCGGAGAAACCGAGCGCGATCCGGACTGGCGTCGCGGACGCGATGCGGCGCAGTTGGACGCGGCCACTCGCCACGGTTGGCCTTTCCGTTTGTCTCGATCCCGTTTTGCAAGACCGCGCCAAGCGTGACCCGAAGCCGGGACCTGCGCTCTACGCATTGCGCGCCCTCGCGATTGCTCTCGCAGAACAACCAAACGCCGCCGCGCGCCTGATTGGGGGCCGCGCGATTCGCTCGGAATCAATCGACATCGGCGTCGCGGTGGAAGCGCAGGACGGGATCATGGTTCCGGTGATTCGGAATGCCGATAAGACGTCGCTCGCCGACATGACGAATCGTTATACGGAGCTGGTTGATCTCGCGCGGCGGCGGCGGCTTACTGGCGACATGACTTCAGGGGGAATCGCTTCGATTTCGAACTTTGGCACGTTCGGCCTCGAATGGGGCACGCCGATTCCGTTGCCGGACCAGACGCTGTTGCTTGGCCTTGGCATGGGCAAAAAGGTTCCAGCGTGGGATGAAGGCAAGGGCCAGTTCGTGCCGCGCACGGAAGCGCAGGTCACGCTCAGTTTCGATCACCGCAGCCTCGATGGCGGCGGCGCCGGCCGCTTGCTGAAGCGGATCGTCGAGCTCCTGAGCGATCCGGCGAAGCTGTAATGGAGGGACGCGCGCTGCGCGTCCTCTTCGCTGCTGGGACGGCCACCGGCCATCCCTCGAGTTTGCGGTTTAAGCCCGTGCGCCTAACGTTCGCCCATGGCCACGACCGCTGCCATCGATCCCAACATGACGATGAAGGAACTGCTCGTGCAGTTCCCGGGCGCTCAGCGTGCGCTTTTTCGTAAGTATCACATTGGCGGCTGCGCGAGCTGTGGGTTCAGCCCGGAGGAAACGCTGGCGGGAGTGTGCGCGCGAAACGAAAATCTGAATGTCGATGAAGTGACCGAGCACATCACGACCAGCCACGAAGCGGACCTGGCAATGCAGATCGAGCCGCGCGAACTCGCGGACCGGATCGCGGCCGGCGAAGCGGTTTACCTGCTCGATGTCCGCACCCGCGAGGAATTCGAAACGGTGAAATTGCCCGGCGCCCATCTTTTTACCCAGGAACTAATGCAGGAAATCACGAGCAACGGTTCGAGGACAAATCTGTTCGTCGTTTACGATCACACCGGCGCGCGGAGCATGGACGCGGCCGCTTATTTTCAAGGGCACGGTTTCGAGCACGTGAAAAGCCTGCGCGGCGGGATCGACGCCTACAGCGCGGAAGTCGACCCGACGCTGCCCCGGTATCATTTGGAGCAGACATGAGCGACGACCTCCAAACCCGCATCGAAGAAGCGGTGAAAAATCCGCGGAATCTCGGCGAGATGAAAGACGCGGACGCTGTCGGCACTGTGGGGAGCGCCGATTGCGGCGACATGTTGCGCATGTGGGTGAAATTCAAGGAAGAAGGCGGCCGGAAGGTCATCGATCGCGCGACGTTCCAGACGTTCGGTTGCCAGACCGCCATCGCGGTCGCGAGCATCGCGACCGAGATGCTCGCAGGAAAGACGGTGGCCGAAGCGCAATCAATGACTGGTGAAGAACTGGCCGCGCCGCTGGGCGCGCTGCCGCCGGTGAAGATTCACTGCGCACAACTCGTCGAGGGAGCGTTGCGTTTGGCGTTGTCCGGCCAGACGAAAGCCGAAAGCGAACCGCAGACCGCCGCCTCTTCGCCTACCCTGATGAGTCAGCTGAACGCGGGGCAGTCGTCCGAGCGTAAAGTGAAGATTATTCTGAACAAATAGAGACAAGCCATGCACGAAAACACCGAATTCACTTTGAAGCGCGACTGCGAGTCCATCTTGATTCC
>JBEEHI010000192.1:0-2523 GCA_041167305.1 Verrucomicrobiota bacterium | reverse complement strand
TACAACGTCAGCCGCGCCACCCAGGGGCTCGTAGCCTATCTGCAGGAATGGCGGGCGCAGCAGAAGATCGAAGGAAAACCGAAGCTCGTCATCGCCTGCGACACGCGGCATTACTCGAAACAATTCGCAAAGCTGGTCGCGAAAACCGCGGCGGAGAATGGTTGCGATGCCGCCGTCTTCGACGGACCGAGGTCGACGCCGGAATTATCTTTCGCCGTTCGCTTTCTTGGCGCGAGCGCGGGCATCGTCATCACGGCGAGCCACAACCCGCCGCATGACAACGGATTCAAAGCGTACTTCAACGATGGAGCTCAAGTCATCGAACCGCACGCCAGCGCAATCATCGCGAAGGTGAATGCGATTGCCGGTGAGAGTTACACGGCGAAGCCGGCGAGTGAACAAGGCGCCGTGCAGACGCTCGGGCCTGAAGTGGACGAGGCCTACATGGAACGAGTGGAAACCCTGATCCTGAATAAGGAGCTGGTGCGATCGGCGAAGGACTTGCGAATCGTCTTCACGCCATTGCACGGGACCGGCGGCGTCATCATCAAGCCGATGCTGGAACGTCTCGGGTTCAATTTCTCCGTGGTCGCGGAACAGGATCGGTTCGACGGAAATTTTCCGACCGTGGCATCGCCGAATCCGGAGAACGCCGCGGCGCTTAAGCTGGGCGTGGAGCTGGCCGAAAATACGAAGGCCGATCTGGTGGTCGCGACCGATCCAGATTGCGACCGAATGGGCGTCGCGGTCCGCGGAGCCGATGGGTCCGACCCGGACGGGCAAATGAAATTGCTCACCGGCAATCAGATCGGATCGCTCATGGTTTATTACCGGATCAGAGCGCTCTTCGACCGGGGTATCTTGAATGCACAAAACGCGTCGCGCGGTGTGATCATCAAGACGTTCGTCACGACCGACCTGCAAAAAGCGATCGCGGAGAAATATGGTTTGCGCTGCGTCGAGACATTGACGGGATTCAAGTACATCGGTGCGAAGCTGGCGAAGTACGAGCGCGCCATTCCCGAAACGCTGCGCCAGGACTATTCCAAACTGAGCGAAGAGAAAACTCGGGAGCTTCGACTCACCCATTCATCGCTCTACGTCTTCGGCGGTGAAGAGAGCTACGGATACAGCGGCAGCGATTTCGTGCGGGATAAGGATGGCAACGGCGCCGCGATTATGTTTTGCGAAGTCGCGGCGTACGCGAAGTCGATCGGGCTAACTGTCACCGCGCTGCTCGACGAAATCTTTTCCGAGTTCGGTTACTTCGAGGAATACACGGGCTCGCTCACCTTCGAGGGAGCGGAAGGCGCGGAGACGATCAAGCGACTGCTCGCTTCCTATGTCGCCCGCTCGCCTGCCGAAATGCTCGGCACAAAGGTGACGCAGGTGAAGAACTTCGAGACCGAAACTTTTCGGGATGTGGAAGGCGACGAAATCCCGAAGGAAAAAATGCTGATTTTCGAGTTGGAAGATCGGACGCGGATCGCGGTGCGCGGTTCGGGCACGGAACCGAAGATCAAGTACTACCTGTTCGCGCAGCGGCGTCCTGACGAATCGAAGTTCAGCGCGGAGGAACTCGCCGCGATCAAAGCGAAAGTCGGCGCGCGATTGCAGGAGCTTTGGCAATGGCTGCGGGATGACGCCAACAACCGCGCCGCGGCATAAAGCCTCGACATCCAGCCGAACCGAAGGAAAAGTTTCCCCGTGGGCCGTGATATCAAGCTCGATGGCGGTGAGATTTCGATCCTGAAAAAGATCGGCCTTTCCGGGTCGCCGCTCTTCGGGAAACTGCTGGTCGATCGCATCGAAGAAATGGAGACGGGCGAATTCCTCGACACGCTCTCAGGATTGATGGACCAGAACTACGTCCTCTCGAACAAGGTGAACGTTCGGCTAATGGACGATGTCCAGAAGGCGTTCTTCCGGGTGAATCCGGCATTCGCGAAGGATTTGCAGGATGCGGTGAACCCGAGCCGGAAGCGTGACCGCGAGCGGGCCGAACGCCAGCGGCGCCGCTAAGAGGAGTGGCGCGCGCGAGCAAAGTGCTGCGGCTTTGGCCCTGGCTTGCCGCCATCGCGACCGGTCTGCTCTGCGCCGGATGCTTCGCGCCGTTTAATTACGACTGGCTCTGCTGGATCGCGCTCACGCCGTTGCTGGCGGCGATTTGGTTTTCCGGCGGACAATCGAAACGGCGATGGGGCCGCGATCTGTTGCTCGGTTATGTCGCGGGTCTCGCCTTTTTCTGGGTGGTGTTTTCGTGGCTCTACACGGTCACGGTGCCGGGCATGATCCTCGTCGGCATCTACATGGCGTGCTACTTCGCGGCCTGGAGTTGGTTGTGCGGCTTGCTTCGGCCCGGCTTGCGAACGGTGCGCGAGAGACCGATCGAAGGCGTGGATGCCGTCTCGCGCCGGCTCAACGAAAAATATGCGGCCGAACACCCGACATCTTCTGATCCCGCTGTAGTCGCGGCGCTCAGTCGCCGCGCCGGCCTGACGTCGGATGACGCGGCGACAGAGC
>JBEEHI010000191.1:0-3122 GCA_041167305.1 Verrucomicrobiota bacterium | reverse complement strand
CGAACTTTTGGCAGATCGCGCAAACATCGGCCGCGTCCGATTTCGAGCGCATGCTCACGCGAACTTTTCCTTCGGCCAATTCTTCGAAGAAGACGGCGACCACAACGCCCTGGATGGCGCGGAGATGGTCGATCAGCCCCTCGTTGTCCTCCGGCTTCGCGTGCAATTTCGCCGCGGTTTCCAAACTCAGGCTGAAGCTTGCGACCTTCCCGTGCCCTTCGAAGCGCATCGTTCCGAGAAGTTCGCGGAGCAATTCCGCCCGCCGGCGCGGATAGCTTTCGTAGAGCAATTGGCTCACACGGCCGACGTCGACGCCGCATTGCAGAAGTTGGGCGCCGATCTCGAAGGTGCGCGCCGTGGTGTTTGGATATTGGAATGACCCGGTATCGGTCGAGATTGCGACGAAGAGGTTCTCTGCAATGGCCGAGTCCATTGGCAGCCCCTGACTGGTGATCAATTCGAAAAGGATCTGGCCGGTCGCCGGCGCATTCGAGTCGATGTAAACCAGATCGCCGTAACCAGGATTGCTCGGATGATGATCGATATTGATCCAGGTCTTGGCGCTGCGCACGAGTTCCGCCGCGTTGCCGAGGCGATTCTCCACCGCCGTGTCGAGCGCAATGGCGACATCGAAGTCCTGTGGTTCACCCAGCGGCGTCTGGAGGAATTCGCCGCCCGGGAGAAAACTGTATTTCTCAAGGAGACCGTCTTCGTTTCGCACCACGACTTTTTTGCCGAGCTTGGAAAGGGAAAGAGCGAGACCGAGCTGGCTGCCAAGCGCATCGCCATCCGGCCGGACGTGACTGAGCACCGCGAAGGTTTCGTTGGAGCGAAGAACCGCGCCGATTTCCTCGAAGCTCGATTGTTTCATTGCTCCTTCGGCGTTTCGATTTGTTGCAGGATCTCGAAAACGCGAGCGCCACGTTCGATCGAATCGTCGAGATGAAAGATGAGCTGCGGCGTGTATTTCAACGTCACGGCTTTCGCGAGCGTGCTCTGGAGAATCACGCGGTGTTCTTCGAGCTTCGCCATCGCGGCCTCCTGCTTGTCCTTGCCGAAGACGCTGACGTAGGCATGCGCGTGCTTCAGGTCCGGCGTGACGTCGACCTGGTTCAGCGTGACTAGCGCGCCGTCAAAACTGACCTCGCGCGTGATGATGCTGCTCAGCTCGCGCTTCAGGAGTTCGTTCACGCGCAATAATCGATGTTTCATGGTTGTAGGGCGTTTCTGTGAAACGCCGGTCGAGCGCCTGGCACAGACGCCCTACAGTTTTAGAGTTTCTGCGCGACGGCCTCGAGCAGGTAACACTCGATGATGTCGCCCACCTGGTACTCGCTGAAATCTCCCAGCTTGATTCCGCATTCGAGACCGACCCGGACTTCTTTCACGTCATCCTGGAATCGGCGCAGGGTGGATAACCCGCCGTCGTAAACCGGCTGGCGGCGACGCAGCACGCGGGCGCGCGCGGTGCGCGCAATTCGGCCATCGGTGACGAGACATCCGGCGACGAGGCCTTTGCTCAGTTTGAAAATCTGTTTCACTTCGGCGTGGCCGATGACGGTCTCGCGATGTTCCGGGTCGAGCATCTCCGCCATCGATTCCTTAATCTGGTCGATCAGCTCGTAAATGATGCTGTAGAGTTTGACCTGGACCGCTTCGCGCTTGGCCGCATTCACGGCCATGCTTTCGACCTTGATGTTGAAGCCGATCACAACGGCGTTTGATGCGCTCGCGAGCAGGATGTCCGATTCCGAGATTGGCCCGACGCCGGCGTGAATGATTTCGAGATCGATCTTTTTGCTCTCGATCTGGGTCAGCGCGCCGGTGAGTGCTTCGAGCGAACCTTGCGCGTCGCATTTCAGGACGATGCGCAGATGTTTCTTGCCGTCGGCTGCCTCGAGCAGGCTCTCCAGCGTGGCTCGTTGCGGCGCAGCCAGCTTGTCCGCGCGCCGGTCGAGAAGCCGTTCTTCGCTCAACGTCTTCGCGGAGCGCTCCGATTCCATGACGAGAAATTCATCGCCCGCGTGGGGCAGGCCGCTAAATCCGAGCACTTTCACCGGCGTGGAGGGTCCTGCTTCCTTGATCGGCTTCCCGCGATCGTCCATCAGCGATTTCACTTTGCCGCCGTAATCGCCGCAGATAAACGCGTCGCCGATCTTGAGCGTGCCCATTTGCACAATGACAGTCGCAGTCGGCCCGCGGCCTGGTTCCACCTGCGCTTCAATCACGGTGCCCCGCGGCGTGGCCGTCGGCGAGGCTTTCAAATCCATCACTTCCGCTTGCACCGCCATGTTCTCGAGGAGCTGGTCGATGCCGATCCCTTTCGTCGCGGAAACCGGAACGACGATCGTTTCACCGCCCCAATCTTCTGGCGACAGTTCGCGCTCCTGGAGTTGCTTCTTTACGCGGTCGATATTTGCGCCCGGCAAATCGATCTTGTTGATCGCCACCATGATCTTCACGTGCTCGGCTGCCTTGGCGTGATTGATGGCCTCGATCGTCTGCGGCATGAGGCCGTCGTCTGCCGCTACGACGAGAACGACGATGTCGGTCACGTGCGCTCCGCGCGCGCGCATCGCGGTGAAGGCGGCGTGGCCGGGCGTGTCGAGAAACGTAATTCGGGTGCCTTTGTAATCCACGGTGTAGGCGCCGATGTGCTGGGTAATCCCGCCGGCTTCGCCCGCGGCGACGCGTGTCTTGCGGATCGCGTCCATCAAAGACGTCTTACCGTGGTCGACGTGGCCCATGAACGTAATGATTGGGCCGCGGACCTTGAGCTCTTCTTCTTTCTCGATGACCGGCGGCGGTGGCGCCACTACGACCGTCTCGATTTTGTGGACACCGCCACCTTTTTCGCGGCGCTCCATCTCGAAGACGAAGCCATGCTTCTTGCAAATCTGGGTAGCGATGTCCGGCTCAACCGTCAGGTTCGGGTTCGCGAAAATTTGGAACTCATCCATCAGCTCCTTGATGAGCTGGAAGTTTTTCACGCCAAGTTGCAGAGCCAGATCCTTCACAATGATCGGCGGCTTGATGTGAATGATTTTTTGCGCTTCGACCTCGGGCTCTACCGATGGTTCGGCGATAGTTGGCTCGGCGGCGGCAACCGGCGCTTCGACTGG
>JBEEHI010000190.1:0-6294 GCA_041167305.1 Verrucomicrobiota bacterium | reverse complement strand
CTTCGTCTCGAGCCAGCGTCCGGTCGCCTCGGGCGGCCGCGTCATTTCGAGCAGCACGGAAAACTGCGCGGGATCGGTATCCTGCGCTTCGTCGAGAATGACAATCGGATCGAGCTGGCGAATGCGGTGCGCAGCTTCGGGATGTTGCAGAAGTTCGTCGGCGAGCGCGATCTGGTCGGCATAGGTCACGACGCCGCGCTCGAGCCGGAAATTGCGGTAATCGCGCTGCACTTCGGCGGCGACGCAAATCGCGGTCTGGTTCACCCAGCGGCGTAACGGTATGAAAGCCTGCTCCCAGATTTTATCGATGCCCTGTGCGGTCGTACTACAGATCGGCCAGCGCAGAAAACCTGTCCCTTCGCGATAGCCCTCTTCCCAAGCCTGGAGCTGCGCGACAGAATTCCCAATTGTCTCACTTTTTCTTGCTGCCCGGGCCGCGCGGTAAACTTCTTCCAACTCAATCCCGGGGCACGGACACGGTTCGCCAGGACGAAGCAACGCCGATCCGGCTTGTCGTCCCAGTTCCATGATGTGCCGCATGGAAGCGAGCCGCAGCAGCATCGCGCGATTTTCTGCTGAGAGGGAACGGCCCACGCGCGTTTGCTGCTGGACGAACTCATTCCAGAGATCGTCGTCATCCGTGATCAATTCGAGCGGCGCCGGCAGGCCGAGGTAATGCCCGTAGTCGTTCAGCAACTTGAGACAAAAAGCGTGAATGGTTCCGAACCAGGTGCGATTGAATGCAGCCAGGATTTCAGGGCGTGGTTTTCCGAGAAGGATCTGTTCACGCGCGCGCTGCTGCATTTCATCAGCCGCGCGATTCGCGAACGTGAGGACAACGAGACGCGGCAACATCTGCACCGCATCGGGCGCCTGCCCGATTTGCGCGATGCGATCGGTCACCGCGCGGGTCTTGCCGGAACCGGCTGCCGCGACCACGGAGAAATTGCGGTCGAGCGTTTGGACAAAACGATCGCGGGCGGCCTGATCGCGTGGCTCCGTCATCACCAGCTCTCCTCTTCCAATGCGAGATCAGGGTGGGTGAGCTCCCAGCGTTCATCGATGATCTCGGGATCGATGGAGAGCGTGGCCAGCGGATAATCCTTCGTAAAAGTGAACGCACCGCGGAGCGCGCCCTTCATCCCGAATATTCCGGTGGCCTGCATGCGGGCCAGTTCCCGAAACGCCGGGCCGCAATCCGAGAAATCATCGTGGCGCAGTTGTGGTTCCGGCCTGGCAATGATGGGCGAAAGAATGCTCACTTCCACCTGTCGGGCACCGAGCTGCTTCGCGGCAAGGCTATAGAGCGCAAGCTGGAGCGCGTCACCTTTCAGGACTGATTTCAGGACACGGGGCCCGCGGGGCTCGTCTTTTTTCCGGCTCTTCGGGGTCAGCGATTTTTTGTTGCCCGTCTTGAAATCGACGATCCAGAGGTCGGGCAACGCGAGAGAGGTCGGCAGCCCGTCGGTTTTGCCTAACAAGAGGTCGGCCTGTCCGCGCAGGAAAAGAGTGAGATTGTCGCCGACCGCGATCGGCTGGGCTTTGAGCCTCCACTCCGCCGCCGCCCATTTCCAACCCTCGATCGCGCCCAGGATGCGGCCGAGGGTTTGCGCGAGACAGAGCGCATTTTCCCAGCCGGAATCCCACCAGTCGGGGATCGTTCGGCCGCTCAGCCGACAGAGCTCGCGCACTTCCGCGCGTTTCCGTTCCGCCGCGGCCGAAACGCGAGTCGCAATCTCATCGGAACTGGGAAGAGTCACGAAAGTTTCAGGGAGACGGAAAACCGCGGCCAGCCATTCGTGGGTCCATTTGCCGATGGTCGCGTTCCAGACATAGGTCGCGTCTTCCGCGCCTTCGACGCCGAGAAAGCGTTCCATCCAGACAAGCGCCGGCGACTTGAGCAACGCCTCCGTATCGCTCACGCTCAACGCCTTGATCTCATCAGGCGCGCTCCGAAGCGCGAAGTCGTATTCGTTTGATGGTTCGGGCACGCGGCGGGCCAGATATGCGACGCGCGTTTGGAGAACGCCGGGCGTTTCCGATTGCTCGTTAGGCCGGGCAAGGTTGGTGCCCTCGAGCCAGCGGCGGGTTTGATCGCGCAACGCGCGCATATTCGCCTGGGAAACAGGTTGGCCGTGGGCCCCGTGATAGACGCGACCGAAAAACTCGCCCGGATTGGAAAGGCGTTCCGGCGTCGCTTCCTGGACGAGGCTGACAGTGAGGGCGAGACCGTGGATTGCCGATTCAACGAGGCCATCGAACTGGGCCCGCGCAAGCTGGCGCTGTTGCTCCGCGCCCAGAAAAAGCGTGGCGCCTTCGCGGACAATGGCATGGCCTTCGCCCTGGCTGCCACGCTGCGTGGCGACGCGATTGAGTTTCTGAACGCTTTGGTTGAGCGCGTCGATCTGACCAGCGGGCAGAAAATCGCCGCGCGCGCCGGCAGGCCAGGCGCCTTCGTTCAAGCCACAGAGGATGAGATGCGACCACGATTGGTCCTCCGCCTGCGCGGGGGTGAGGAGCTGGATGCGACTGTAGGGATGTTCGCCGAGAAGGTCCCGCGTGATGCGGACGCTGACGGCAATCTCGTCCAGCCATTGGAGGAAGAGCGTCCGCGAAAACGGGGCCTCGACCTTCGCGGTCCACGCGGCGCGTTGCGCGATTTCGCGCCAACGTTCCTTCCAACCCAGAAGCGCGAAAGCATTTGCCGAGACCTGAAGAAATTCCCCGAACGTGCCCTTCTCTGGCAGGAAGACGACGTTTTCCAAGGCGGCAGAGACGCTCCCGTCGCCTTCGCGGGCGCGTGCTGCGGCGATTAAAAGGGGAAGATCGTCGATTGCCACATCGGCCAGAGCTCGATGCAGCGCGCGATCGATCTTGTCGCGGGAAGGGTCCTGTAGAAACGACTGGTCGTTAGGCAGGCTGGTCAGGAATCGGAGAAGTACGTTCAAGCGCGGGGTGCGCTGCAATTCCATCCAGCTCCAGAAATCGGGCGCTTCGAACAGCCCGGGGGCGATCTGGCCCATCGCGTCGTAATGCGGGAGGCCTTGGCGTGTCAGCGCGGCCGCCACGAGACGCGAAAGCGCCCCGGCTGCTGGGAAAACGATGCCGAGGCGCGTGCAATGTTCGTCGGCGAGAAATTGGTGGGCCGCTGCGGCGATCGCTTCGGACTGCTCTTGCGCGTCCATACCCGCCAAAAAGAGGGTGGGGCGTGCCGGGACCGGTGGATCACGGTCAGGGGCGACGAGCTGCGCTTCGCCGAGAGTTTCCTCCCACGTGCCGATCCAGGCAGAGTCGAGATCGTGGGCTTCGTCTCGTGGATTCTGCAGGATGATCGTGGCGGATTGCGAAGAGTGCATCGCGGCACACAGCAAATTCCAGAGCGGCCAGTGGCCGCCGTGAAACCCCGTGATAAGAAGCTTTCCCAGCGCAGGCGCAGCTTGCCGGGCATGCGCGAATGCGCGGCGATCGCTCTCTGGAAAAATCTCGAATCCCGTCGCTTTCAGGTGCGCGCGAAATTTCCGCACGACGGGGCGAAACGCGGGCAGGTCGACGTCTTGGAAATCAGATCCCGCGGCGCTGAGTTGCTCGAGCAGGCGCAGGAGGTGGTCTGGAGTGCGGCGAACCGAAATGGCCGCGAGGCGCTCGGCTTCCGAAAGTTTTGTGTTGGGCAGCAATTGTTCCGCGGCCAGGGCGAGCAACAAGCGCAGGTGTTCGCGCGCGGGCGGCACGCTCTCACTCTGCGCGCCGAGGAGCGCACGAAGATAGGGCGGCGTGACGAACTGCAAACCGAGCGCGGAGAGGCCCGCTTCGAGCAGGCGTTGTTTGAGCGCCTGGATTTGACCGCGGGTCGGAACGACGACAACAACGCCGCGTTCGCTTCTCCAAGCCTCCGCGGCGGCCAACTTGAACCAATCTCTCGCCGCGCCCTGCCACGCTGCTTCCGGCGACGAGGCGAGGAGCAACGCGTGCGTGCCGCGCGGTTGAAGTTCCAGTTCCAGTTGCACGCGTTGATTCTAGCAGAAGGGACGAGGTGCTGTAGTCGCTACATTGTCCGCTCCGTTGCGGATCAGCGCCCCGGATGTTAGCCTCGCCGCTCCCGCATGAGCCAGAATTACAAAGACACGCTCAACCTGCCGAAAACGGATTTTCCGATGAAGGCAAGCCTGACGACGCGCGAGCCGGAAATGCTCAAACGGTGGAACGAGGCCGGGCTTTATGCGCAGATCCAAAAGGCGCGCGCCGGCGCGGAATTATTTGTCCTGCATGACGGGCCGCCGTTCGCGAACGGGGACGTTCACATGGGCACGGCGCTCAACAAGATCCTCAAGGATCTCGTCGTGAAATCGAAAACGATGGCCGGCTTTCGTGCGCCGTACGTGCCGGGATGGGACTGTCACGGGTTGCCGATTGAATTCAAGGTCGTCAAGGAATCGCGCGGGCTGTCACCGCTTGAGGTGCGAAAGAAATCGGAAGCGTTCGCGAGAAAATTCGTCGATATCCAGCGCGAGCAATTCAAACGGCTCGGCGTCTTCGGCGATTGGGAACGTCCCTACCTGACACTGAACCCGTCCTACGAAGCGGAAATCCTGCGCGCCTTCGCGGTCTTCGTCGAGAAAGGCCTCGTTTACGAGAGTATGAAGCCGGTCTTCTGGAGCACTGGCGCGCAGACCGCGCTCGCCGAAGCGGAAGTCGAATACCAGGATCGCCAAGACACAACGGTTTACGTGAAGTTTCCGATCGTCAGCGGCGATCTCGCGGGCAAGGCGAGTATCGCCATCTGGACGACGACGCCGTGGACGTTACCCGCCAATCTCGCGATCGCGGTTCATCCGAAGGAACTTTACGTGATGCGGGAATTCCGAAAGGAAGGCGCTTCCGAAATGCTGGTGCTGGCCGCATCGCTCGTGGAAGCGTTTTGCGCGGCGACTGGATTTGAACCGACCGGCGAGCCCGTTAGCTCCTTTCCCGGCAGCCAGCTCGAGGGAGTCATCGCGCAACATCCATTTCTCCCGCGCACTTCCGCCATCTTCGCTGCGGATTTCGTCACGATGGACACTGGCACGGGAGCGGTCCATATCGCGCCGGGTCACGGCGAAGACGATTACTCGTTAGGCCGAAAACACGGGCTGCCGATTTTGTCGCCCGTGGACGATCACGGCCGCTACACGGATGAAGCAGGATTGCCCACTCTCACCGGCAAATATGTTTTCGATGCCAATCCCGACATCGTCATGCTGCTGCGCGAAAAAGGGATGCTGATCAATGAATCACCCTACCAGCATTCCTATCCGTATTGCTGGCGGTCGAAAACGCCGATCATCTTCCGCGCGGTCGAACAGTTCTTCATCCGGATCGACGCTCTGCGCGCCGATGCACTCGCCGCGATCAAAGGCGTGCATTGGATTCCGCCGTGGGGCGAGAACCGCATTTCGGGCACGGTGGAATCGCGGCCCGACTGGGTGATCTCGCGGCAACGCAGCTGGGGAGTTCCGCTACCCGTTTTTTATTCCGCCCAAGGCGAAACGATCCTCGACCCGAAATGGATCCGGAAGCTCGCGGACGTCGTGGCGCAACGCGGTTCGAACGTCTGGTTCGAGCTGGATGACGCGGCGCTGGCGCGGGAACTTGGTTTACCGGAGGGCACTCGCCATCGCACCGACACGATCGACGTCTGGATCGATTCGGGGGTTTCGCATGCCGCTGTGCTGGCGACGAATCCGGAGCTGCGGGATCCGGCGGACATGTATCTCGAGGCGACGGATCAGCACCGTGGATGGTTCCAGTCGTCGCTCATGACAAGCATCGCGCTCCACAACCGTTCGCCTTACAAGACCTGCATCACGCACGGTTTCGTCGTCGACGTCGATGGCAAGAAGATTTCGAAATCGAGCAGCTACAGCAAGCCGATGGATGCCGGCCATTTCGTGGCGAAACACGGCGCGGATATCGTCCGGCTTTGGGTGAGCAGCATCAATTACGCGGACGATGTCCCGTTCTCGGAAGAGATGTTCACGCGGCTGGGAGACACGTATCGGCGAATTCGGAACACGCTGCGGATTCTGCTGGGGAACCTTTCTGAACAAGGAGGAGCGCTTTCCAAACCGCCCTCTGTGGCAGCGTCGAACGCGGGCGGTTTGGAAAGCGCCCCTCCTTGGAGCTTAACGTTGGTCGATCGCTGGATTCTGGATCGGCTCGAGAACGTGATCTCGGAATGCCGCGCCGCTTACGCGGCTTACGAGTTTCACAAGGTCTATCATATCCTGAACCAATTCTGCGCGGTCGATCTCAGCAGTC
>JBEEHI010000189.1:0-3616 GCA_041167305.1 Verrucomicrobiota bacterium | reverse complement strand
GCAATCTCGTTAGGCATATGAAAGGCATTCCGCAACGCGTCGTCTATCTGTTCGCCGGGTTTGTCGTCTTCTTTTGTCTCGTCGTTTTCGGGTTCTGGTACTTCGGCGCGGATTTATTCTCGGTTTTGCTCCAACGGTCCCGGGCCTACACCCCGCCGCAATTCCTCACCTGGCTCAGTCTCTTTGCCGGCCTGGCCATCGCGGTGGCGTTTTGCGTCATGCCGTTTTCGCTTTTCCGAATCGTGCGGCGACGATCGGATGTCCCATTTGGCTGGGTCGTTCTCTGCATTGCCGGATTTCTTTTTCTGTGCGGGCTGACGTCGTTTATCGCCCTGCTCACGATCTGGTTTCAAAGTCCGCTGGTGATTTGGGCGCTGGTCCTGGCCCGGGTTGCGACCGCGCTTCTCTCGATCGCCACTTTGTTTGTCTTGCGCGCTCTCGTTCCCCGTATCCTGGAGATTCCGAGCCAGGAACAATGGCTCGCGGTAAACAATGAGTTGCTGCGCGCCGAAGCGCAGACGGAAGCGAATAAACAGCTACTGGCTGCGGCGAGCCATGAACTCCGGACTCCGTTGGCACCGCTTCTGGCGACGCTTACGGAACTCGAGCAACATATCGCGCCTCATCAGGTGCCGGCGGCGCAGGATTGCATCGAGGTTCTGCGCAAAAACATTCTGCGCGAAGCTCGTCTCGTCACCGGCCTGCTGGATCGCCTGGAAGTCCCCGCGCCCGAAACGGAGTCGCAGCCGGAGTCAAAAAAATATCCACCGCCGCGCCGTTTGTTGCTGGTCGAAGATCACCTCGATACGCTGCGGACATTCGCGCGCATCCTCCGCCAGAAAGGCTTTGACGTTCATGAGGCCACCACCGTTTCGGAAGCGATGAGATCCTCGCGTTCCGGCGACCTCTTGTTGTCCGACATTGCGCTGCCGGATGGCGATGGTCGTGATCTCATGCGCCAGTTACGCGAACGCAACATTCCCGGCATTGCCATCTCGGGTTTTGGTAGCGCGCAAGACCGCGAAGAATATCGGCGGGCGGGCTTCGCCGAGTCGTTAGTCAAGCCGGTGGATATCGAGGACCTGATGAGGGCCATCAGACGTGTGACCGAGACGGCGACGGAATCGTCGATGACCGTTTAGATGGACAGGGACAGGCAGCGCCTGTCGCTCCAAGCTTTCAGCGCAAGCTACGGCTGCGCGGCAGGCTTCGTCTCCACGAGCGGCAGGTACGCTTCGTAATGTTCCAGTTTCATTTGGTCGACCGGAATGAAACGGAAGGCGGCTGAATTAACGGTGTAGCGTTTTCCACTCGGTGATCGCGGCTCGGGAAAGACGTGGCCAAGGTGGGCGTTGCTTCGTTTGGTGCGCACCTCGGTGCGCTGCATGTCGTGCGAAGTATCCGGGACCTCGACGAGGAGATCGTCCGAGATCGGCTTGGTGAATGTCGGCATGCCGAGCCCGGCATCGTATTTATCGGCCGAAGTGAAGAGCGGTTCGTTGTTGATGACATCGACGTAGAGGCCGGGGCGTTCGTTATTCCAAAATTCGTTTTGGAAAGGCATCTGGGTGCCGTTTTCGCGCACGACATGATACGCCTCCCCCTTTAATCGGCGTCTCAGACTGGAGTCGCTCGGGATCGGCTGCTTCGGATCGAAACCGATGACCTGCTTGGTTTCTTTCTGGGAGAGAATGAAGAAGTAAATTCCCCCGACGACGAGCGCGGTCACCACGATGAGACCGATGTAGGTGCTGACCGTGGTTTTTTCGTCGCTGGTTATTCGTCCGCCGTTCATATGATCGCGCTCAAGGTGATTCAATCAGGGATTGGCGGCGTTCGGCAAGTGCGATCTCAAATTCCTGGCGTTGGAATCCCGAGAGCGCGTCTGTGCTCGGCGCCGATTCTGTAACGGCGGTCTCCGACCGTCGATCTTGTCTCGCTGTAGCGGCGGTCTGTGACCGCCGATCTTGTTTCTCGATTTGGCCGATCCTTTCGGCGGTCATAGACCGCCGCTACAGGAGAAGGCAAATATCAGGGCGTGGACGCGGGCGAAGAGCCGGGACCGGGTTCCCCTAACATCATGAAACCGGCGAAGACGGCGTTGGTGCGGTCTTTGTTCGCCGCCGCGAAAGCGGCGTTGGCCGCAACGACTTTGTCCTCGGACTTGGCCAGCTCATCGCTCATCGCCACGGCCATGATTGCGAAGATTCCCTTGGAGAAGTCATCCGGCGTGATTCCGGATGACTTGAAGATTTCCACGGCCTTTGGGCATTTGGCGGTGATGATACCTCCCCATGTCTCAGGCGTGATCGATGGATCTTTGCCGATCGCGGCGAGCTCGGCTTTCGCCGCCTCGCTACCGCCGAGGTTCTTGATGACCTTTTCCATCTTGTCGAGGAGGTCGGTGGTGAGAGGAATGGCGCCGGCGGCTTTGATCTGGTCCGGCGGAGTTTCGGCGCGAAGGCCCGGAGCGGCCGCGAAGCCGAACACGGCAACGGTGAAGGCACTGGCAACCGCCAGGCGAGAGAGAAATTTGCGGGAATTATTACCTGACGATGCTGCTTTCATTCATCGACGGTAGGGTGACAACCCAAACGGTCAAATCACAAATTGCCGGTGCGAGGTGTAGAGGCGGCTGTCCCCAGCCGCAACGTTTTCAAGGACCGTGGGAACAGCCAGTCTTCGGCTGAGACAGCCGACGCTACACCGAGGGCAGGCCCTTGCGCGCGATCAGTTCCATCTGGTCGCCGAAGCGGTCCAGCTCGGGGAGTGTGGTGTAAACGTTCGGGGTGATGCGGAGACCCTGGAATTCTTCGTGAATGATTGCGACGGTAAAGATGTGGTGTTTGTCGAAGAGGTATTTCGCAACGGCTTCCGGATTTGTTCCTTCGATCTGAACGTTGGCGATGGCGCACGATTGGTTCGGATCGAATGAAGTGTTGAAGCGAACCTTGGGCACTTCCTTGAGCCGGTTCATCCAGTAACGGGACAGGTAACGCAGCCGCGCTTCCTTCCGTTTGCCGCCGATGCCGTTGTGAAACACGAGCGCCTCGCCGATGGCCAGTCTTATCGCCGCCGAGTGCGTGCCGATCTCTTCGAACTTGCGGATGTCGGTAGCCTGCTTGGATTCCGCGGCCATCAACGGCCAGATCTTTTCGATCTTCTCGCGCTTCACATAAAGCAGGCCAGTGCCCTTGGGTGCGTACAGCCACTTGTGCAGACTGGTGCCGAAGTAATCGCAACCCAGGTCCTTCTGTTTGAAATCGAATTGCGCGAAAGAATGGGCGCCATCGACGATGGTCTCGATTCCTTTGGCGCGCGCCATATCGCAAACCGCTTTCACCGGAGTGATCTGGCCGGTGATGTTGACCTGGTGCGCCATGAGGATCAGACGGGTGCGATCGGTTATTCCTTTTTGAAACGCGGCGGTGATCTCATCGAGGTTCTTGGGCGGGATGGGGATCTGGATCAGCTTGAGCTTCAAGCCTTCGCGCTTTTCCCGCTGACGCAGCGTGGTCAGCATCCGCGGATAATCCTGGGTGGTGGTGAGGATTTCATCGCCGGATTTGAAGTCCATCCCCATCAAAAGAATCTCGAGTGACTCGGAAGCGTTGCG
>JBEEHI010000188.1:0-3214 GCA_041167305.1 Verrucomicrobiota bacterium | reverse complement strand
CGAATTGTTTCGAGTAATGCCGCGTGTCGCAGGCGATGACGAGCTTCGGTTTTCCTTCGATCTTCTGCTGCGCCCGCCATTCCTGCAGATAGGCTACGAGCCCCTGGGTGGCGCGGCTGACGTTGTAGAAATTCATCGCGTTCGTTCCCACGCACGGGAACTCCGGCGGCTGATCGTCCTTCGCGCCGCCGCGCTCCGCTTCCGCGACTACCTTGCCAATCGTCCGTCCGCGCAACCCGCCGGTGCCGAACGCGAGTGTGCGGAAAAAGCGATCATTCAGCTCCGCCCATTCTTTCTTTCCCGCCAACTCCGCCACCACTTTTTCATAGAAAGTGGAGCTCGCCCCACCAAGAAGGGTGGCGATATTTTGGGCCGCCGCGGCGAGCAAATTCCCTGCGCCCGCCGCCTCAGTAATCGTGGTGTCCAGCAGCTCGTTCCTGGAAGGCATGCAGCCAACTCTTCCGGCATCCTTGGGACATGCAAGCTAAACGAGCTTGCAGTTTTTCGATGAATCTTTCACGGTTCAGAACGGAGCATGAAGAGGCATTTCGCAAATGACTGAATGGTGGAATTCGCTTCTGATTGAGAAGCAAATCTTCTACGCCATCGGGCTCTTCTCGCTCGCAGTTCTTCTGCTTCAAATCCTGCTCACCCTGGTCGGCGTTGGCCATCACGACGCCGATTTTTCCGGACATGGCGACCACGACACCGGGATCGGCTTGCTCACGGTACGAACCGTCACGGCGTTTTTCGTCGGCTTCGGTTGGACCGGCGCAATCATGCTCAATCGCGGCTATTCGATGACGGCGGCGATCGTAGCCGGCACTGCTGTCGGGGCAGCGTTTCTTCTCACGACCGCGTTTCTGATTCGCAATTTGCTCCGGCTTCAGAGCGGGGGTGGGAATGTCGATTACAACAATGCCATCGGCTTGGTAGGGACGGTTTACACCACCGTCCCGGCGGCGGAAGCGGGCGGAGGCCAAATCGAGTTGATGATTCAGGGCCGCCTCATGATGGCGGAAGCCTACACCAAAGCCGCCTGGAACCTGAGGCCGAACAGCAAAGCCAAAGTAGTTGCCTTGATTGGCCGGAGCACGTTGCTCGTCGTGCCGCTGACGAATTCTCCCGATGTTTGACCCCAACAACCTCGCTTCTCACATGGATATCCTCGTTCTCGCCGGCGCCGCGTTCGTCATCATCTTCGGCACACTCATCGCCTTCGCCTCGCGCTATAAGAAGTGTCCGTCGGACCGCATCCTGGTCGTTTACGGAAAAGTGAGCAGCGGTCGATCCGCGCACTGTCTGCACGGCGGCGCCGCCTTCATCTGGCCGATCATTCAAGATTACCAGTTCCTCGATCTCACGCCGATGCCGATCGAGATCAATCTCCAAGGTGCGCTTTCGAAACAAAACATCCGCGTGAACACGCCCTCCACTTTCACGGTTGGCGTCGCGACGGAGCCGGGCGTGATGGAGAATGCGGCCGAGCGGATGCTCGGTCTTCAAACCCCGGAGATAAAGGAGCTCGCGAAGGACATTATCTTCGGACAGATGCGCGTCGTCATCGCGACGATGAACATCGAGGAGATCAACGCCGATCGCGACAAGCTCATCGCCAACATCGCCAACGGCGTCGAGGTCGAGCTGAAGAAGGTCGGCCTTCGTCTGATCAACGTTAACATCCAGGATGTCACCGACGCGTCCGGTTACATCGACGCCCTCGGGCAGGAAGCTGCCTCCAAAGCGATTAACGAAGCGAGGGTCAAGGTCGCGGAGGCGGACCGCAACGGCCAAATCGGCGCGTCTGAAGCGCAGCGCGATCAGCGCGTTCGAGTTGCGAACGCGAATGCCGAAGCAACCAAGGGTGAGAACCTGGCCTTGGTGGACATCGCCAATTCCAATGCGTCCCGCCGGACGAACGAAGCCGAGGCGGAGCGGATCGCGAGTGCCGCGGAAAAAGTGGCACACGCCCGCGCCTTGGAAGAATCCTACACCTCCGAACAGAAAGCGGAAACGCAGCGCGCCGAACGCGACAAGGCCACGCAATACGCGAACATCGTCGTCCCGGCGGAGATTGCGCGGAATCGCGTCATCGTCGAAGCCGAAGCGCAGGCCGAACAGACCCGCCGGCTGCGCCAGGGTGAGGCCGACGGTCAGCGGGCGACCAAGCAGGCCGAAGCCGACGGACTTCTTTTCGTTAAGCGCGCCGAGGCTGAAGGTCTCAAGGCACGTCTGCTCGCGGAGGCCGACGGCACCGAATCCATTCTCACGAAGAAAGCCGCTGGTTTCCGCAATCTAATCGAGACGTGCGGCGGCGCGGCGGGCGCGCAGAACATGCTCATTACGGAGCAACTGCCGAACATTGTGCATGAGCAGGTGAACGCGATTTCCAATCTGAAGATCGATAAGGTGACCGTCTGGGACGGCGGCAAGAACGCCGATGGCAAGACTGGCACGGCTGATTTTCTTTCCGGTCTGATCAGCGCGCTTCCGCCTTTGCACGAGCTGGCGCGCAACGCGGGCCTCGATTTGCCGACTTACCTCGGCCAGTTGCAGCGTGAAGCGGAAAAGTCCCAGGCGCCGTTAAAGTCCGCTGGATCGAACGAACCGGCGAATCCCAAATCGAAGCGGGAGACGCCGACGCCAGAAAAGCCGCAATCCTGAGTTTCATCTGAGGTTTGGCCGGATAAAATCGATTGCCCGGCGCGGCGTTCAACGGCTTAGTGATCGTTTGATCGCCGAATGAATATTCACGAGTACCAAGCCAAGGAGTTGCTCCAAAAATTTGGGGTCGCCACGCCGCCCGGAAAAGCGGCGGGAAGCCCGGCCGAGGCGGAACGCGCGGCGAAGGACTTGGGCGGCAGCGAACTGGTGGTGAAAGCTCAGATCCACGCCGGCGGGCGAGGGAAGGGAACTTTTACCAACGGATTCAAAGGTGGCGTTCACCTGTGCAAGTCGCCGGACGAAGTGCGCGACCTCGCGGCGAAGATGCTCGGGCAAACGCTCGTCACACATCAGACCGGCCCGAGCGGCAAGGTGGTGAACACCGTGCTGGTCGCGAAATCGGTCAACATCGCGCGCGAGATCTATTTCGCGATCCTGCTCGACCGCGCCACGGCCGCGCCGCTGATTGTCGCGAGCACTGAAGGCGGGGTGGAGATTGAAACGGTCGCCGAAAAAACGCCCGAGAAGATCATTCGCGAATCGGTTCATC
>JBEEHI010000187.1:0-4535 GCA_041167305.1 Verrucomicrobiota bacterium | reverse complement strand
CCGTCTTCACGAACCTGACCCAGGACCATCTCGATTTTCATGGCACGATGGAGAATTACTTCGAAGCCAAGGCGACGCTCTTCACCGGCCTGGCGGAGCAAAAGTCGAAGACGGGAGCGACGGCGGTGATCAACCTCGATGACCGTTATGGCGTGCAGTTGGCCAATCGGCTCGAAAAGAAAGTTCCGGTCATCACTTACGGCGTCGGCGTGAAGGCGGATTTTCGCGCGTCGAATTACCATGCCGAATTTGCCGGAACTTCGTATCAGCTCGATGCGCGCGGAAAGAGTTACTTGGTGCGCGTTCCGTTGATCGGCCGGTTCAACGTGGCGAATTCCATGGCCGCGCTGGCTGCCGCCAGCAGCATGGGAATCGGTCTGCGCGAGGCCATCCTCAGTCTCGGCCGTTCTCCGCAGGTCCCCGGGCGGCTCGAGGCCGTGCTGGCGAAACGGCAGTTCCAGATCTTCGTCGATTACGCGCACACCGACGACGCGTTGCTCAACGTCCTGAAAACGTTGCGCGAACTTTCGCCGAGAAAACTCATCGTTGTATTCGGTTGCGGTGGCGATCGCGACAAACAGAAGCGCCCGCTCATGGCACGCGTCGCGGATCAAAACGCGGACTTCAGCATCATCACTTCCGATAATCCGCGGAAAGAAGATCCCGACGCCATCATTGCCGATGCCGAAAAAGGTTTTCGTTCGGATCGCTACGAAAAAATCACGGACCGCACCCAGGCGATCGCCCGCGCCATCGAGTTGGCCCAACCGCGCGACATTATCCTCATCGCCGGCAAAGGCCACGAGGCCTCCCAGGAATTCGCCGATCACACGGTCCCATTCGACGACATCCAGGTCGCGCGCCGCGCTCTCGAGAATCGCCCGCTGGAATTTTGACCATGGATAACCTTTCCCTCGCGCAGATCGCAAAGTTGGCCGGCGGCTCAATCTCCGCCGACGACACGAGCGCGCTCGTTTCGAGAATCAGCACCGATTCGAGAACGCTGCGGGACGGCGATCTTTTCGTGCCGTTGCGCGGGGACAACTTCGACGGCCACAAGTTCATCGAGCAGGCCGCCGAGCGAGGCGCGGCTGGGGCGATGGTGGAAGAAGCGTGGAAGGGCAAAACTCCGCGCGGTTTCGCGCTGATCCGCGTGGCGGACACGCTCGTTGGTTATCAAACGCTCGCGGCAAATTATCGCGCGTCGTTGCCGCTCAAGGTCATCGCGATCACTGGGAGCAATGGCAAGACGAGCACGAAAGATTTTGTCGCGGCGACTCTGGCGAAAAAATTCCGGGTCACGAAGACGGAAGGCAATTTCAACAATCACGTGGGACTTCCGCAAACGATGCTGGCGGCGAACCGGGAGGACGAAATCGCCGTCTGGGAAATCGGGATGAACCATCCCGGCGAGATCGCGGCCCTGGCGAAACTCGCTGCGCCCGAGGTGGCGATCATCACGAACATCGGCATCGCGCACATCGAATTCATGGGGAGCCAGGAAGCGATCGCCGAAGAAAAGGGTGCGCTCGCGGAAGCGGTCGCAGCCACCGGCACTTTAATCTTGAATGCGGATGACGCATTCAGTGAAGAGATCGCGAAGCGGACCCGCGCCAAAGTCCTGCTCGCGGGGATCGAAAACGGCGCCGTCCGCGCGACCGAGATTTCTCAGCATTCGACCGGCTCCGAGTTCACGATCCTGGAAGGCGCGCATCGCTGCCGCGCGCAACTGCCGGTGCCCGGAATTCACATGGTCCAAAACGCGATGCTTGCGATCGCTGCCGGGCGCGTGTTCGGTCTTTCGCTCGAGGAATGCGCGGTCGGGCTCGCCTCCACGCCGCTCACGAAAGCGCGCCTTCAGATCCGCGAAATCGATGGCATCCAATTCATCGACGACAGCTACAACGCGAACCCTGATTCGATGAAAGCCGCGCTCCGGACGCTGGTCGAGCTGGACGCGGACGGCCGGCGCATCGCCGTGCTCGGTGAAATGGGTGAGCTGGGTTCGGAATCAGAACGTGGCCATCGCGAAGTGGGCGAAGCGGCGGCAGCGTTGCGGATCGACGAGCTGATCGCAGTCGGCGCGGCGGGCGCAGGCATTGCGAGCGCCGCGCGCAACGCCGGTTTGGAAAATAGCGTCGCTGTCGATTCCGCCGAGGACGCCGCGGAAAGGCTCGGGAAAAACGCGGCACCCGGCGATTTGATTCTCGTCAAAGGCAGCCGGTCCGCGCGGATGGAACGCGTGCTGGAAGTATTCGCGAAGAGGCACCGAACCGAGGAGGTCGCGCCATGATGTATTACCTCCATCTCCTCAGCGAGGAGATCAAAGGGTTCAACGTATTCAGTTACGTCACCTTTCGCGCGGTCGCGGCCGCGGTCACCGCGTTTGTCCTCTCGCTCGCCTTTGGAAATTTTGTCATCCGCAAATTGATCGCGCTCAAGATCGGCCAGCCGATCCGCACGGCCGACGAAGTCCATCGGCTCGCCGAGTTGCACAGCGCGAAGCAGGGCGTTCCGACGATGGGCGGTGTGTTGATCATCGGGACGGTCGTTCTCTCGAGCGTCATCTGGGCGCGCCCCGACAATCGGTTCGTCTGGCTCGCGCTCTTCAGCATGGTCTATCTCGGCGGCCTCGGTTTTGTGGACGATTACCTCAAGGTCACCAGGAAAAAATCGGACGGGATCAGCGGCCGGTTGAAATTGATTTTCCAGCTCGGCCTCGCCTGCATCGTCGCCGCGGTATTCCTGACCAATCCGCTCATTGAAGTGCAGGCGCGCTCCCTTTATCTGCCGTTCTTCAAAATACCGGTCGTGCCCAACATGGGGTGGTTGACCATCGTCTTCTTCGCGTTCGTCATCGTCGGCTCGTCGAACGCGGTCAATCTCACCGATGGTCTCGACGGCCTGGCCATCGGCTGCACGGTCACCGTTGCGTTTGCCTACGCGTTGCTTTGCTACGCCGCCGGAAATTTCCGCATTGCCGAATATCTCCAGGTTCCGTTTTATCCCTACACCGGCGAGCTGACCGTCATCTGCGCCGCTCTGACTGGCGCCGGCCTCGGGTTTCTCTGGTTCAACTGCCACCCCGCAAAAGTGATCATGGGCGATACCGGCGCGCTCGCGATCGGCGGCGTCATCGGCGTGATCGCAATCTGTTGCAAACAGGAGCTGCTCCTCGCCGTGGTGGGCGGCGTGTTCGTGCTCGAAGCCGCGTCTGTCATTCTTCAGGTGCTCAGCTTCCGGCTCACCGGCAAACGCATCTTCGCGATGTCGCCGCTCCATCATCATTTCGAATTGAGCGGCTGGAAAGAGAACACGGTGATCGTGCGGTTCTGGATTCTGTCCGCCATCTTCGCCCTGCTCGGCCTGGCCACTTTGAAATTGAGATAACGTGAAGTACTCCGGAAAAAACGTCGCGGTTTTGGGAGCGGGTCTGAGTGGAACCGCGGCCGCGCTGCTGCTCCGGAGCGAAGGCGCGGAAGTCACCGTCCTCGACAGCGCCGAGGAAAATAAGCTTTTGAAATCCACGATCGAGAATCTTCGTGGGCGCGGCGTGAAGGTGATTTGCGGTGCGGCGGCGGAAAACGATTCGTCGTCCTACGATTTCGTTGTGCTCAGCCCGGGGATCGATCCGATCTCGCCGCTCGCGCAGAATTTTTCGTCGCGAAACATCGAAACGATCGGCGAGCTGGAACTCGGTTGGCGCTCCGTCGAAGTGCCGGTCATCGCGATAACGGGGACGAATGGCAAAACGACGACGACGGAATTGCTCGCGCAAATGCTGAACGCCTGTGGCCAGCGCACGATCGCCTGTGGCAACATCGGCAAACCGCTTTGCGAAGTTGCGCTGGAAGACCGCGATCTCGATGTGCTCACGGTCGAAGTCAGCTCTTTCCAGCTCGAAACCATCAGCACGTTTCGCCCGGCCGTCAGCGTCTGGTTGAATTTCGCGCCCGACCATCTCGATCGTTATCGCTCGGTTGGGGAATATCGCGCCGCGAAGCTGCGCATTTTCGAGAACCAGACCGCGGACGATGTGGCCGTGATCAACGCCGGCGAATCGCTCCCGAAGATCGCGGCGCGCACCGTGACTTTCAGCGCCTACGCGAACCAGGCCGACTTCCGTTTCGAAAGCGGATCGATCGTTTACCAAAATCAGCCGGTGCTTCGCATGGCCGACCTGAAGCTGCGCGGCTCACACAACATCGAGAACGTGATGGCGGCGCTGGCGGTGGGCCTCGCGCGCGGGCTGACGTTCGAGCAAATGCTTCCGCCGCTCCACGCTTATGAGCCGCGGCCGCACCGTTGCGAATTCGTCCGCGAGGTCGGCGGCGTCGCCTACGTGAACGATTCGAAGGCCACGAACCTGGACGCCGTCGAGAAAGCGTTGCTGGCGCAAAACCGCAAGGTGATCCTGATCGCCGGCGGGAAAGACAAGGGATTTACCTTCGAAACGTTGCGGCCGTTGGTCTCGGAGAAATCGCGTGCCGTCATTCTGATCGGCGAAATGGCCACGCGAATTTGCCAGGATTGGA
>JBEEHI010000186.1:0-16009 GCA_041167305.1 Verrucomicrobiota bacterium | reverse complement strand
CCTGAAGTTCGCGAACCAGAACCA
The DNA here is from genome assembly GCA_041167305.1 of Verrucomicrobiota bacterium. GTDB lineage: Bacteria > Verrucomicrobiota > Verrucomicrobiia > Chthoniobacterales > UBA10450 > AV80. Next base: position 15,985 of record JBEEHI010000186.1, on the reverse strand, counting down.
AGCCGCAAAACGGAAGTTGCCGCCGCGATTCCAACAGCGCGGCCTGTGTCGCCTGAAGTAAGGCGCGCCGAGCCCGCGCCGCCGGGCGAAGGACCTGAAGAGGCCGCACCGGCACCGACCGAAAAGAAAGTCGCGACGACAACGAAAGCCAGGAAAGAACGCGCCACGAAGCCGAAGCGCGAACGCGATCCGGAAGAGATATCGACGCCGGAAACTCGCGAGGCGAGCGACGATGACGGTGCCTACGCGGCGCTGCCCCAGTTACCGAAGGGACGCACCCGCGCCCGTTTCATCGGCGTGACTGCCGATGGCAACTGGATGTTTTCGTTGCCCTCGAAAAAGATCGTGATCGTCCCGCCGCCGCCCGGCGGATAGCGGCACCATTCCCACGCTTCGCATAGCGAAGCGGCTACAGAAGAACAGGATCGCGCCTCTTCTGTAGCCGTCGCCCTGTGGGCGACGCGAGCGCGACATTGCTACCTGAGCAGCATCGCCGGAAGCGTGTTCACGCCGCCCGACGAGTCATCTTCGTTCACCGCCACCTTCGCGGGCGGCGCCGGAATGGGCTCCTTGCCTTTCCCCTTTAACGCGTCGTTCAACGCCGGCAAATCTTTCGTGACCAGATTCTCGAAATCGCGAGTGACGTCGCCCAATTCTTTTCGCAACGCATCGATCCGCGCGATCTGGTAATCGCCTGGCTTGCCTTCGAAGGTAATGATCGCGCCGTAAAGCTGATCCGTGTGTTCGCGCAGCCGTTCCTCGCCGGTGATCGCGCCGCCTTCCGTGGTCGCCACGATCTGCTTCCGGACACCGTCCAGTTTGCCGTCGAAATCACTGAGCGTCTTCAGCGCCTCATCGCCCTGGGGCATAGCGGCCTTGCTCTTCGCCAGCGCCCCCCGCAAAAACAGGATCCGATCCATAAGCGCGCTCTCATCACCAAACAGCGCGTGCACTTTCATCGCCGCATCGTACTGCGCCTTGCGATCGGCTTCGTTGAATTTCACCCGGCGATCCAAACCCACCTTCAAATCTGTCTCGGAAACTTTCCCGTTCTTCGTCATGCGAACCTTGTAAGTCCCGGGCAACAGCCGCGGCCCTTGGAGACCGGCGCCCGCCAGCTGCACCGCCGGCGGAACCCGTGGCGGTTTTTCGCGCATGCTCCAGACCACGCGATTCAATCCCGGCCGTTTGCTCGCCGGCAACGTGTCCACCACGCGCCCGGTCGAGTCGAGCACTTCCAATTTCAGTTTGCCGAAGAGATGACGCGACTTCTGGTAATAAGTGATCACCGCGGCGTCCGGCGGATTATCGCCAGTGAACACCGCCGCGCCGCTGGCCCAGCCGCCATTCGCCTCGATGCGTTGCTGCACCGGCCGCGCGGAAACGAACGTCGCTTCCTGGTTCAACACTTCCGGCTTCAGCGCGCGCCACGGTGAGATATCGTCGATGACCCAGATCCCGCGGCCATGCGTGGCCAGCACCAGATCGTGATCGCGCGGATGCACGGCCAGATCGCGCACCGCCACTGCCGGGAACCGGCTTCCCTTGAATTGCGCCCACGTTTTCCCGCCATCGATCGACACGAACAGCCCAAATTCCGTCCCGACGAACACGAGGTCTTTCTGCACCAGGTCGTCCTTCACGACATGCACGTAGCCGCGGACGCCTTTCGATTCCTGCGCCGTCAATAGCGGCGTCCAGGTTTTGCCGAAGTCGGTCGTGCGATAAACATACGGCGCCATGTCGCCGAACGTGTGGCGATCGAACGCGGCGTAGGCGGTGCCGGCGTCGAAGTTACTCGCCTGCACCCAGCTCACCCACGAGTTCTTCGGGAGGTTCGGCACGTTGGCGACGACGTTGGTCCAGTTCTTCGCGCCGTCTTTTGTGACCTGCACGTTACCATCATCCGTCCCCACCCAGATCACGTTCTTGTCCTTGGGCGATTCGCTGATGGAATAAATCGTCGTGTGCATTTCCGCCGCGGAATTGTCCACCGTCACGCCGCCCGATTGTTCCTGCTTCTGTTTCTCGGGATCGTTCGTGCTCAGGTCCGGCGAGATCCGGTCCCATGTCTGGCCCTGGTTGCGCGAGCGGAAAAGAAATTGCGCGCCGATGTAGATCGTTCCCTTTTCGGTAGGCGAGAGCGCGATCGGCGTGTTCCAATTCCAGCGCAGCTTTTCCTTGTAGTTCGCCTTCGGCTGAATATCGCGCCGCTGGTGGGTGTGACGATTCACCCGCCCGATGTAGCCGCCCTGCGCTTCCGCGTAGAGATAATCCGGATCCGCCGGATCGGCGAACATCCAGAAGCCGTCGCCGCCGTACATGTTTTCCCATTGCGCATTCGCGATGCCGCCCGGGTATTGCGATTGGCCCACCCACGAGCTGTTGTCCTGCAATCCGCCGTAAACCCGGAACGGATCGGCGTCATCCACGCTCACGTGATAGAACTGCGAGATGGGCAGGTTCTCCGCTTTCCACCAACGGCTGCCGCTATTGTAGGAATAGTAAACGCCGCCGTCATCGCCGGAGATCACCGTCTGCGGGTTCGTCGGATCGATCCAGATCGCGTGGAGATCGCCGTGCGCGCCCTGGAATCCGCCCACCACCGAGAAGCTCTTGCCGGCGTCTTCGCTCAGGATCAGCGGACCGTCCGTCTTGAAAACGCGGTCCGGATTTTTCGGATCGACGATCAGGTTCGCGAAGTAGAACGGACGCCAGACCATCCAGTTGCTCTTGTCCCGCTTGTCCCAGGTCGCGCCGCCATCATCGGAAACGAAGAGCGCGCTGTCGGTCGATTCGACGAAGCAATAAACCCGCTTCGAATTCGACGGCGCGATCGTCACCGCGAGGCGTCCGAACGGCTTCTTCGGAAAACCTTTGTTGGCTTCCGGCGTGATTTCCGTCCAGGTCGCTCCGCCATCCGCCGAACGGAAAAGTCCGCTCGCCGACGGTTTGTCGGGGCCGTCGCCGCCGGAACGGAACGTCCAGCCTTTCCGCCGGAAATCCCACATGCAGGCGAAGATCACGTTTGGATCGTTCGGATCCATCGCGATGCCGGAGGCGCCGGTGGAAAGATTCGCGCCCTTCAAAACGAGGTTCCAGTTCTGGCCGCCGTCCGTGGTCTTGTAGAGGCCGCGGTCGGCCGAGTCGCTCCAGAGCGCGCCCGGCACCGCCGCATAAACGGTGTCGCTGTTCGCGGGACTCACGATGATCTTCGCCACGCGTTCGGACGTCGGAAGGCCGGTATAGTTCCAGGTCTCACCGCCATCGGTCGATTTGTAGATGCCGTTGCCGACCGAAACGCTGTTGCGCGTCCAGCTCTCGCCGGTGCCCACCCAAACATTCTTCGAGTTCTTCGGATCGAGCGCCATGGCGCCGATCGATTGCACCGGCTGTTCGTCGAACACCGGTTTGTAACGCGTGCCGCTGTCTTCCGATTTCCAGACGCCGCCGCTGGCCGCGCCGACGAAGATCGTGAGCTTGCCGTTCGGCTCGCGGACCGCATCGATCGCGGAGACGCGGCCGCTCATCGCGGCTGAACCGATGTTGCGCGCGCCAAGACCCGAGATCGTGGACGAATTAAATGGGGCTTGGTCCTGCGCGAGGGCCGCGCCGGCAAAACAAGTCGCAGTGAGAAAAGAGAGTTTCAGGAAGCGCATGAGATTTATTTGGAAGCGGTCGTGGGAAATTTGAAGATCGTGTCGTCAATCGGCGTATTCGCCTCGGCCTTGTCGAGGATGATCTTTTGTTTGTCGGTCGATCCTTTGGGGCCGCCTTCGAGCGAGAACGGGAAAAAGACGTTGTTGATTTTTTCGTAGTCGCCCAGGTCGGTCTCATTCTCGACCCGCGCCCCGTTTTCCATTCGCTGGGTGATGACTCGGATCTCGAGGAAATGGTCCGGGTCCAGATAAACGAAATTGATGTCGCCGTTCTTGCGGACGACTCGCAGCTTGTGCGCGAGCGTGCCGTCCACGTCCTCGGTCCCGAGATACTCGACCGTGCTCCCTTTCGCTTTCCAATCGATCAGCGGCCCGTCAATCTCCGAGTCTTCCACCAGCGCCTTCGCTTCATCCACCGACACTTTCTCAGGATCTTTTCGGCCGCCGAACGGCGTGATCTTCCAGCCTTCCGTGCCGTCGTAGGCATCAATGCGCGTCATTCCCTGGAGCGACGTCTCTTCGCGAACGGCGCCCGGACGTTTCTTGATGAGCACGTAGCCGAGCTCGAGCCGGCCATCGTTTACCACCATTCTCCCCGAGAGCCGCAACGATTGCACGGCCGCCAGCGCCTGCGCGCCGCCTTTTGCTTCCGTGTTTTTCGCGACCAGCGTGTCCACGGTTTCTTTCAACGTGATCGGTTTCGGGTCCTGTGCATAGAGTCCGGCCGCAACGAACGAACCGGCCATGAGAACGACAATTCTTTTCATAGATATGGATTCCGGAAATCGCGGCGAACTGTTCGCCGCGAGACGAGACACCACGGCGGAGCGACCGTGGAATTTCGTTCCTTCTCTTTTAGAAGCTTGAACGCCTTCGCGCAACCTACTAATTCTGCTTTCCATGAACGGTCAGCCGCCATCACCGCCACCGCCGCCACCCGCACCGGTTCCTCCGATCCAGCCGGCGCCCGTCTATTATCCGCCGCCGCGCTCAGGCATGGGCTGTTTCGCGAAGGGCTGTCTCACGGTTTTCATTCTCGGATTTCTGTGTATCGCCGTCGTCGGTGTCGGCGGTTGGTATTTCTACAAGAAGACTTTCAACAATCTCACCTCGACCGCTTCCGCCGAGGTTCGCGCCGAACCGCCCACGCCCGCCCAGACAAAAGCGGCCGACGAATCCGCCACGCGCCTGGACGAAGCGATCGCGAGCAATAAGGAAACCACCATCGAATTCACCGGCCCGGAATTAAACTACCTCCTCTCGCGCCAGTCTGATTTGAGCTGGCTCCGGGGCCGGAGCCGGATCGAAATCGCCGATTCCACCATGACCGTCGCCCTGAGCGCGCCGCTCAGCTCGTTGCCATGGCCCGGCCTGAAAGACCGTTGGTTCAACGGCACCCTGCGTTTCAGCATGACCTACGCGTCCGGCACCTTTCAGCTCGAAATCATTTCCGCCCAAGCCAACGGCAACGAATTCCCGAGTTCATTTCTTTCCGCCTTCAATTCCTCTTTCAACGACAGCATGAACGAGGAATTCCAGAAAGAGTTCCGAAGCAACAACCGCGAAAACGAATTCTGGAACCACGTGAAGAGCATCTCCCTCAACGGGGACAAGCTGATCATCACCACGAAAGCCGAGTAGCGACTTTCCGTTGTTGGGGTATTCCCCAACTCCTGTTTGAGTGGCAATGTGAGGCCGCGAACCGCGTTCGCATTTCAGCCCTTCATTCTTCCGTCCCGGGTGGGACTCATCCTTTTGCTCCTCTAATCCCAGCGCTAAAGCGCTGGGCTATTTTCGAGGGATGGAGCGTTTCTCGATCTGTCCTCCCCGATATTAGCCCAGTGCTTTAGCACTGGGACAATGATCGCACCACACGCCTGGAGTCCCGGAAGGGACGAAAGAAACTGAGCCACCGTCGTTTCGCCTCTGCCTAAACAAAATCTCAAATCGCACGGAATTGTTCCGCCGCGATCTCGAAGGAACGCAGGCGGGCGGCGTGATCGTAAATTTGGCCGGTGGCGATGATCTCGTCGGCGTGAGTTTGGTCGAGTAATTCCTGGAACCGGCGGCGCACGGTTTCGGGGGAGCCCACGACGGAGTAGCGCGTGCGTTCATCGATCGCCGCTCGTTCGGCGGGAGTGCAAAGATCATCGATGGCATCGACGGGCGGCGGAAGTTTGCCGGGACGGCCGCGGACCATGCTCAGGAATTGCAGTTGGGCCGAAGTGAACAGGCGGCGCGCTTCGGCATCGGTGTCGGCGGCGAAAACGCCGGCGCCGATCATAGCGTAAGGCTCAGCGAGCGCGGGTGACGGCTGGAAATCGCGCCGGTAAAGATGGAGCGCGACCTCGAGATATTCCGGCGCGAAATGCGAGGCGAAGGCGAAGGGCAGCCCGAGCTCGGCCGCGAGGCGCGCGCTGAAATCGCTCGAGCCGAGCAGATAGAGCGGCACGTCCAAACCCGTTCCTGGGATGGCTTGGACCGGTTGAGTACCGGCAAAGTACGATTGCAGCTCGATCACATCCTGCGGGAAAGTGTCGCCGCTGCTGCCGAGATTCCGGCGTAACGCGCGCGCCGTCCGTTGATCGCTCCCCGGCGCGCGGCCGAGGCCGAGATCGATCCGGCCGGGATAAAGCGATTCGAGCGTCCCGAATTGCTCGGCAATGACGAGCGGCGCGTGGTTCGGCAACATGATCCCGCCGGCGCCGACCCGGATCGTTTTCGTTTTGCCGGCGACATGGCCGATCACGACCGATGTCGCCGCGCTCGCGATGCCGGGAAGATTGTGATGCTCCGCGAGCCAGAAGCGATGGTAGCCCCAACGCTCCGCGTGCTGCGCGAGATCGGCCGAATTGCGAAACGCGAGCGCGGCATCGCCGCCTTCGATGATTGGCGAGAGATCGAGGACAGAGAGGCGCGCCATGGCAAAGTGTAATCGTTCACGGAGGATTTGTAGGGCGTTTCTGTGAAACGCCGGCCCACAAAGGCGGCGTCTGACACAGACGCCCTACAATTCAGATTCGGAACACGGCGGTTTGTAAACCGCCGCTCCTTGGCGAGAGTCAAAATATGCAGCCGACCAAAGGCTACGCCGCCAAATCGAAGACTTCGCCACTCGCGCCATTCTCATTCGAACGCCGCGATCCGGGACCGACGGACGTCCAGATCGACATCCTGTTTTGCGGGGTCTGCCATTCCGATTTGCACACCGCGCGCGGCGAATGGGGCGGCACGACGTTTCCCTGCGTGCCCGGACACGAGATCGTGGGGCGCGTCGTCAAAGTCGGCCGCAAGGTGAAAAAATTTCGCGAAGGTGATCTCGCCGCAGTCGGGTGCATGGTCGATTCCTGCCGGACCTGCGATAATTGCCGCGCTGATCTGGAGCAGTTCTGCGACAACCCCGGCCCGGTCTTCACCTATAACAGCAAAGACAAACACGCCGGCGGCGTTACTTACGGCGGTTATTCGAAGAGCATCGTCGTCGACCAGGATTTCGTACTCCGCATTTCCGACAAACTGGACCTCGCGGCAACCGCGCCGCTCTTGTGCGCCGGGATCACGACTTACTCGCCACTGCGGCACTGGAAGATCGGCAAGGGACACAAGGTCGGCGTCGTCGGCCTCGGCGGGCTCGGGCACATGGGAGTAAAATTCGCGAACGCGTTCGGCGCCCATGTGGCGCTCTTCACCACGTCGCCGAATAAAGCAGCCGCGGCGAAGAAGCTCGGCGCGCACGAAGTCATCCTTTCGAAGAACGAGGACGACATGGAGAAGCACGAGAAGAGTTTCGATTTCATCCTCGACACCGTCTCGGCGCCGCACGATCTCGACGCTTATCTTTCACTGCTGAAACGCGACGGGACGCTCGTGCTCGTGGGAGCGTCGCCCGATCCGCTCGCCGTGGACGCGTTCAGTCTCATCCATCGCCGGCGCAGCCTGGCGGGATCGCTCATCGGCGGAATCGCGGAGACGCAGGAGATGCTCGATTATTGCGCCGCGCACGGGATCGTCTGTGACATCGAGAAAATTTCGATCGACCAGATCAACGAAGCTTACGAGCGGATGCTGAAGAGCGACGTGAAATACCGGTTTGTCATCGACCTGGCGACGTTGAAATAGCGATGTTTGTCGTCGAGATCGACAGCTCCAGGCGGTTCGTGGTGATTAGTGTCGCCGGCCACGTCACCGTGGAAGAAGCCAGGGATACGGCGCAGCGCGTTCGCGAAGTCCTGGTGGATGCCGAGGCAGGATTTGTGGCACTCGCTGATTTCCGCTGGCTCGATTCCATGGCGACAGGCGCAGCGGAATTCATCGCCGAGATCATGGACGCGTTCGCTGCGAAAAAGGTGAGCACCGTTGTCCGAGTGGTGCCGGATCCGCACAAGGATATCGGTCTGAATATTCTTTCGCCGTTTCACTACGGACCGGAAATCAAGGTGATGACTTTCGAGACGCTGGCGGACGCGGTGACGAGTATTGCGGGGGCTTAGCGGAGACGATCGAGCACGATCACGAGCAGGAGCACGATTACGATTTCGGATCAAGGCGAAAGCAGTTGCGCGGCGCGCGACCTGATGGCCTGATAATCGATGCCGGAACGGCGAACCAAACTCGCTGCCATCGCCGCCTTCGTGGCGCTCTGCATTATCTGGAGCTCGACCTGGCTCGCCATCAAATTCGGACTGCGTGATCTGCCGCCGATTTCGTTCGTCGCGCTTCGTTTCATCATCGCGGTCGTCGTTCTCCTGGCGATCTCGGTGGGACGCGTCCCGTTACTTCCGCGGGACCGGGGCGATTTCAAATTGCTGGCGTGGACCGGCGTGCTCATGTTCGCGATCAACTACGCCCTGCTCTTCTGGGCGGAGCTCTATGTTTCGTCGGGGTTGTCAGCTGTCTTGCAGGCAACGATTCCCATCTTCGGAATGGTGTTCGCGCATTACATCATCCCGAGCGAACCGCTCCGAGCGGCCCGGATCGCGGGCGCGGTGGTGGCGATCGGCGGTGTCGCCGTCATCTGTTCTCGGCTGTTGGATTTCGGTGGGCTCCTCGCGTTCTGGGGCGGCGTGGCGATTGTTTTCGGCGCGGCCGGGGCGGCGTTCTCGAATGTCCTGCTGAAAGCGCGCGCCATCCGTCTGGCGCCGGCGATGATTGCCGCCTGGCAAATGATCTTCGGCCTCGTGCCGCTGATCGTGACCGGATTCCTCGTGGAGGGAAACCCGCTTCATTTTCATTGGACGGCGAGGGCGACGTTCTGCCTTTTCTATCTCGCGATTCCCGGATCGGCGTTCGCATTCCTCCTGCTTTATTGGCTGATGCCGCGAATGTCGGTGACGAACCTGCAAACCATCTCATTCATAACGCCGCCGGGCGCGGTGCTCTTCGGCTGGCTGTTAGGCGGTGAGAGTTTCAGCCTCTGGTCGCTCGTCGGCGGCGCGCTGATTCTCGCCGGCGTCTGGATGATCTTCCGGAAAGCGAAACCAGCCGAACTGGAGGAATGCGAAACGGCGCTCCCGCAGGGATAACCCTCCTGCTCATGATCGTGATCCTGCTCCTGATCTTTTGTGAAGGCGGCGCTGCATCGAGGGATCAGGAGTAAGATCAGGATCATGAGCAGGAATGACGAAGCCCATCGCGAGATCGAGAGAAAATTTCTCGTCCGGAAAATGCCGGACGGCCTAACGAGTTATCCGGCCTCGGATATCGCGCAGGGTTATCTCGTGAGCCTGGACGACGGCCTTCAGGTTCGGCTCCGGAAATCCGGCGAGCGTCACTCGCTCACCTACAAGCGCGGGACGGGCAATGTGCGCGAGGAACGCGAAGTGGAACTGACCGCCGAACAGTTTGATGATCTTTGGCCGGCGACTGAAGGCAAGCGATTGGTGAAAACACGCTACGAAATCCCGTTCGGGGATCGCGTCGTCGAAATCGATGTTTACCATGACCGGCACGAAGGCCTCGTCGTGGCGGAAGTGGAACTTGAAACAGAAGAGGCGGCGAAAAATTTCAAGCCGCCGGATTGGCTCGGGGACGATGTCACGGGCGATCCGCGCTACAGCAATCAACTGCTCGCATCGTAGCCACAGGTTTATCGCGGGCGGCCCCGCCATTTCCGCAACGTCTCCACGCCAGTCCAACAAAACGCGAGCCAGGCTAGCCCCACCGCCATGGCACCGACCACGTCGGTGAGATAATGCGCTCCGAGGTAAATGCGACTGAGCCCGATTAGCGCGACTGTCAGCGCTGCGATCCAGAAAGCCAGGACGCGCCACCGCCAGGTCTTGACCGACTGTGCCGCGAAAACAGCGAGCGTTCCGTAAAAGAGCGTTGAACCCATGGTGTGGCCGCTGGGAAAACCGTAGCTCGTCAGGGTGAGGAGCGGATTCTCCAGCATGGGCCGTTGCCGGTGGAAGAAATGTTTGAGCAAAATATTCAGGAGACTGCCGCCGCCGACCGCCAGCGCCAGCATGAGCACTTGGTACCACCGCTTGCGCACGATCAGGAAGATGGCGACGCAGGACGACGCCACGACGACGAACCCGACGGACCCGAAGAAGGTCACGCCGCGCATGACTTGGGTAAGCGCCGGCGTCGCTTGCTCGTGGAACCAGGAGGCGACGCGTTCATCGAACAGGCGCGTCGCCGCGTCACGCGACATGTCTTCCGCGATGTCAGCAAACCACCAACCCGCGGCGAGAATCACGAGCAACCCGACCGTCAGGTGCAATCCCAGGTAGCCTTCCGGCGAAAGGCGCGCCTGGAGGAAGCGTTTCCAGTGCGCGAAGCGGCGAGGCGTTGGATCACTCATCTCTCGTCATCCCCGAATCCAGCCGCCCTCCGAGCGGTGGAAGCTTTCCGCGGACAGAACGTCGAATGCGCCCCAATCCCGCCGCCAGACGCGGCGCTCGATTGCGATGTCCGATTGTTCGGTGCGAATGACATTGAATGAATTCGGCTGCCCTCGCCCGCGGGTCGAGGTGCTCGTGCCCGAGGAAACGATAATCGCGGAGTAGCCCGGCATCTGATAACGCTTCGCGGTCTGACCTGTATCGGCGATATGAAAATGTCCCGCGAGCAGGAGATCGACGCGACATTCGGCGAGCGTCTTCATGGCCAGGCGCGAACGTCCCACCACGCGACCGGATGCGCCGGCCGGCAGGTCGAAGGGATGATGCGTCACAACAATTTTGATCCGGTCGGATGGAGTCACCTCCAGCGTAGCGCGCAATCGTCGCAGTTGTCCGGCATTGATCCGGCCATCTTTCCAAGTGAAAGCGCGCGCGGTGTTGACTCCCGCGACCACCATTTCCGAGTCGACGAACACCGGCCGGAGATCGGGCGTGATGTAACGCTTGTAGCGATCCAGCGACCGCGCGAACCGCGAGATAACGTTGTGCAGCGGAACGTCGTGATTGCCCGGGACGACGATCTGCGGGAACGGAATCGACGCGAGGAATTCTCCCGCGGCCACGAACTCCGCGGTCCGGGCGCGTTGGGTCAAATCGCCGGAAACCGCGACCAGGTCCGGCTTCACTTCGTCGATGAACCTGGCCAGGGGCGACAGAATCGCCGGATCGACGCGACCGAAATGCAGATCGGAAAGATGAATCAGGGTGCGCATCAGGTGGCTGCTTTTTCGCGCGGCACGAGCACGCGTAAGGCGGCCGGCCGGATCCGGTATTGCAGCGGCGTTTCCATGCGCTCCACTTCGCCGTCGAGCGCGACGAGCAGGCGCGACTTTCTCGTCTCGATCCGCGCTTCCGTCACACAGAACGCGTCGAAGTCTTTTTCCTGGTCGACGCGCCCGAAGAGCGCGTGAAACGCCAGGCGGAAAAGCCCAAAGCGGCCGGTGCGGTGACTAAGATACAAACCGAGTCTGCCAGCGTTGACGCAGGTGCGGGAACCGAGATTGAAACCGGCGATTTCGTATTCGTTGTTGCCGACGAAAAGGAACGCCGTCCGCCGAAAGATTTGCTGGCCTTCGAAGGTGATCCGCAAATCGAGAAACGGAAAGCGGCGCAAGGCCTGGATCGTCGCCCAGAAAAACGCCGGCCATTTCCCGCGGGCCAGGCGCTGCTGTTGCGCTTCCCGTCGCGAAACGATCTGCGGATAAATGCCGAGACTCGAGTTGTTGATGAAGATGCGGCCGTTCACTTCGCCCACGTCAACGGCGGCGATCGAGCCATCCCCGATCGTCCGCACCGCCGCCTCCAGGTCGAGTGGGATTCCGAGATCCTTCGCGAAATGATTCAAGGTGCCGACCGGGAGCACACCCAGGACCTTGTCGGTTCCGGCTAAGGCCGCCGCTACCGCGTTGATTGTTCCGTCCCCGCCCGCGGCAATCACAATCCGTTCGCTGCTTTCCGCGGCCGCGCGCGCTACCGCTGCGATGTCTTGACCCTCGCTTGGTTGAACGATGCGCGGTTCTTCACCCTGCATTCGGAACAACTCGGCGATGCGCCCCTGCGGATTGTCCGCCCCGCCCGCGCTACGATTCATGACCACGATCATCGCAATGGAATCGTTTCCGCGCGCTTCGCTGATGCCAGCGCGCCTGGAGAAAAATGAAAAATTGAATCGTCCCGGGTTTTCCCGTTTATCTGAAGAGGCATGCACGAATATCACGATCTTCTTCGGCTGGTGCTTGAAAAGGGTGCGCCACGGGCAGACCGCACCGGCACGGGAACACTTAGCGTTTTCGGAGCGCAGGCCCGCTTCGATCTCCGGGAAAGATTTCCGCTGCTAACGACGAAGAAGCTCCATCTCAAATCGATCATCCATGAGCTGCTGTGGTTTCTCCGCGGCGACACTAACGTGCGCTCGCTCAATGAAAGAGGCGTGACGATTTGGGATGAATGGGCGGACGACAACGGCGAGCTCGGGCCAGTTTACGGGGCGCAATGGATTCGCTGGCGCGGTGCCGATGGCGCCGTCAGCAACCAAATCGACGACGTCATCGCCGAGATAAAACGGAATCCGGAGAGCCGGCGTCTGATCGTGAATGCGTGGAACGTCGCGGAGATCGATGAGATGGCGTTGCCGCCCTGCCACGTGCTCTTTCAGTTTTATGTGCGCGACGGCGAGCTGAGCTGCCAGCTTTACCAACGAAGCGCCGATTTGTTCCTCGGCGTTCCTTTCAACATCGCGTCCTACGCCCTGCTCACGATGATGGTAGCGCAGGTCTGCGATCTGAGGCCCGGCGAATTCATTCACACCTTCGGCGACCTGCACCTTTACCAAAACCATCTCGAACAGGCGCGGGAGCAATTGTCGCGGGAATTCCGGCCCCTTCCGCGGATGGAATTGAACGCCGCGGTAAAAAGCATCTACGATTTCCGCTTCGAGGATTTTGTCCTCAGCGACTACGACCCGCACCCCGCGATCAAAGCGCCGATCGCGGTTTGATCCGCAGCTTGGCGATTAGCGCTGTTGGCGCTGAACCGACGGAAAAACCGCGGCTGATCAATTCGCGGCCGGCGTGCTGGTCGTGCTCGCGGTCGTCGGGCCGTGATTCAGATCGACGAGGTCTTTCAGGATGTTGAGCGTCTCGTCCCGCTCGGGATCGATCGCCGGTTCCTTCGTTCCGTCGTCGTTTGTGCCGGCCGAGTCGGAATCGGAATCGGAATCCGTCGCGGCCTCGGGCGCAACCTTGTTTCCGCCCTTTTTGTTGGCGGCGAGTTTCCCGGGGAAAATGATCGGCTGAAGATTCGGCTTGTCGACGTTGTCGAGCGTGAGCCGAATCATCTGCATTTCTTCGTCATGCCGTGCGAGTCGTTCCTTGGAGCGACTCTCCTTGCGGATTTTGTCCTCATTCAACTCCCTCTTGCGGGTGTCCTCGTTTAACGAGATCCGATTTTCATCGAGCCGCTTGCGGAGACGCTCCATGTCTTCCATCACATACTTGAACTCGGGATTCGCCTGGACGCGCGCTTCCGAACGGCGTTTCAATTCGTCCACGAACAGGCCGCGGCTGTCAGACCATTTTGTGTAGCGCGCCTTGGGCACCTCGTCGTAGGGCAAACAATTCTTCAGGGCGCCCTCGCCGAATTCCGGCAGATCGCTCAATGTCGGCAAAACAATGTCCGACGCGACGCCGTGGAGCTGCGTCGAACCGCCCGCGACGCGATAAAATTTCTGGATGGTCAACTTCAGAGCGCCATCTTCCTGCGAACGGCTGCCGAGCAACGAAGTGAAGCGCCCGATCTCGAGGATCGTTTGCACCGTGCCTTTGCCGAACGTGTTCTTGTCGCCAACGATCAGCGCGCGTCCGTAATCCTGGAGCGCCGCCGCAAAAATCTCGCTGGCCGAGGCGCTTTGCCGGCTGGTCAGCACAATCATTGGCCCGGTGTAAGCGATGCTGGGGTCGGGATCGCTCGAGACGACGATGTTGCCGTTCGAGCCTTTCGTTTGCACGATCGGACCCGATTTCAAAAAGAGGCCGGTCAGCGCGATCGCTTCTTCGAGGGAACCGCCACCGTTCCGACGCAGATCGACGATCAGCCCGGAGATGTTTTCCTTCTTCAGTCGCTTGAGTAACGCGAGCACGTCCTTGGTGGTGCTCTTCTGATGCCGATCCATGTCGGCATAAAATGATGGCAACGTGATCCAGCCGAGTTTCACCGGCTCGCCGTTTTCATTCTTCTTGATAATGATGTCGGCGCGCGCTTCCTGGTCTTTCAATTTAATCTCGTCGCGAACCAGATCGACCGTTTTGCGCTTCGACGGATCAGGTGAATCCGCGGGAATCACCAGCAGCCGGACCTTGGTTCCCTTCTTGCCGCGAATCTGCTCGACCACCTTGTCGAGACGCATGTCGCGCACGTCGTTAAACTCGCCGTTCCCTTGCGCCACGGCCGAAATCCGGTCGCCGACTTTAAGGCGCCCGTCCGTTTGCGCAGGGCCACCGGGCACCAGGCTTTCGATCTTCGCGTAACCGTCTTCCGTCCGGAGCATCGCGCCGATGCCGACCAGCGACAGACCCATGTTGATGCTGAAATTCTTCAGGTCGGCTTTGCTCAGGTATTCCGAGTGCGGGTCGTAAGCCTGGGCAAGCGCATCGAGGAAAAGCTTTACCTGCTCGTCCTTGTCCTGCTCGTGAACGTTCCGGGCGAGGCGCTCGTAACGGCGCGCGATCAATTTCGGCCCTGGCTCGATTGGATGTTCGCTGAGGTGTTCCTGGAGCAACTCGCTCAGAATCCGTCCGCGCCAAACGTTGTCGGCATCCGCGTCGTCTTTCGGCCACGACGCTTTTTGCCGGCTCATCTCAATGGTCGCGTCGCTTTTGAAATCGACCTGCGGCTGATTGAGCTGTTCCTTGATCTTGGTGACGCGATCATCCACGCGCTTGGTATAGAGATCGTAGATTTCGTAAGCCGGCTTCAGGTTTCCCAGGAGCACATCATCGTCCAGCGATGTGCCATATTTCGCCGTCAACATGTCGACGTCCTGCTGGGTGAAGAAGAGATGGCTGAAATCGAGCAGTTCGAGATAGGTCTTGAGGAACTTCTTTGAGACCTCGTCGTTGAGGGCCTGGTGAGTGTAATGGCCCTCCTCGAGGAGGCGGCCGACGGACGTGGTGACGTTCCCCGCGTCCGACTTCGCCAGGAGTGGCGCGGTCGTAAGCGTGGCGGCCATGACGACAGCGAGCGGGGCGAAAAGTGAGCGGAAAGGTAGCTTCATTCGGGAAAAGAGGTTTCGGAAAGTCGCAGAATCCCTGCAGAAGGCAAGAAAGCCGCGGCGTGTAGGTTCATTCGTTGCAAGTGAGACAATCGGCTGGGCGGAACATTCAAAGAACGAGCCGTTCGCTGCGGGTTTGCATGCAGCTTTCGTTCCCTTGTAGCCGGGGATCGGTGTTCCCGGCGGGAATGATGCGGCTTGGCGCGCTCTGGCCGGGGTCAGCGACCCCGGCTACAGTTCTGAGCGATGCGATACGAGACCTTCTGCGGCGGGATTTTCGAGACGAACTGCTATCTGATCGAGGCGCCCGAAGGACCGATCCTGTTCGACGCTCCTGATGGAACTTGCGACTGGCTCGTAGCCGAAAACGTAACGCCAAAGCTGCTCCTCTTGACCCACGGCCACTTCGATCACATCCCGGACGTGGCGAAGATCAAAAAGCGGTTCGCCTGCCAGCTCGGCTGCCATGCTGAAACCGTCCCGATGATTTCCGACCCGGAATTCTTTCGCGGCTTCGGGTTTCAACTGGAGATCGAGCCGGTCGAGCCGGATTTCCTTATCGAGGCCACGCCCGCGCGCGACTTCCTCGGCCTTGAAATGGAAGTCCTGGAAGTGCCGGGACATTGCCCGGGCAGCCTCTGTTTCTATTCGCA
>JBEEHI010000185.1:0-3490 GCA_041167305.1 Verrucomicrobiota bacterium | reverse complement strand
CCTTCGGGTCCTCGATTTTGCGCGAGATGCCGCTGCGATCGCTGTAAGGCATGAACACCAGGTAGCGCCCGGCAAAACTGAGGTTCGTCGAAACGCGGGGGCCTTTCGTGCCGATCGGGCCCTTGGTTACCTGCACGATCACGTCCGAGCCGACGGGATAAATGCTCGGGATGTCCTTGGCCGTGATCCGCTTTTTCGGGCGCCGGTCTTTGGGCCGGTCGATTTCCTCGATGCCGCTGTCGAGAGCGGCAGGAATCGCGTCCCAGAAATGGAGGAAGGCGTTTTTCTCGAAGCCGATGTCCACGAACATCGCCTTCAACCCCATCTCTATGTTCTTAACTTTTCCCTTATAAACGCTGCCAACAATGTTCCGGGAAGTGTTGCGCTCGACGTTATATTCTTCCAGGCGCCCGTTCTCGAGTAATGCCACCCGGCGCTCGAGCTTCTCGACGCTGATTATTAATTTGTTGCCCGTCTTGGGGCCACCAAGACCTAAAATACGTCTGACTTTTTCCATCATAAGCGGGGAGATTGGGTGCGATCATGAACGAAGCGTGAGGAGTTTGGGTTGCGCCTGTTTCCGATCAGATTGTTTTATCATCTGCGCACCGGCCGTTGTGGTTGTTTCGGCGGTGGCGTGGGGGGGGCAGGCGCCGGCTTCGGGCGGGCGCCAAAGAGTCTTTCAAAAAAGCTGAGTTTGCGCGGCGGTGGCGTGGCGACGACGACGGGGCGCGGGATCTTTTTTACCTTGCCGGCCGCGTCCGCTTCCGGTTCCACCGAAGGATCGGCAGTGGTCTTCGCCATGTCGCTGCTGGTCGAGCCGTCGAGATTTTCTTCGTCAGTCGCGTCAAGTTTCGGATCTGAATCCTTGAACGTCACCGCGGGAATCGACTGGAACGGATTTGATTTGTGCGCCGGCGCAATCCAGGCGACCTGCTGTTGGAAATTGCCCTGGTCCATCGCGAGCGCGCGCTCGAGAATTCGCGTGGCGATCGGTGCGGCGACCTGACCGCCGTGCCCGCCGTGCTCGCCGCCCTGCACCATCACGACAATGGCGTACTTCGGCGCGTCGAACGGCGCGAAGCAGGCGAACCAGGCGGTCGTATCGTTCTTTCCTTCCGTCGTCGCTTGGGCGGTTCCGGTTTTTCCGGCAACCTGCACACCGTTCAAGCGCGCCACCCGGCCAGTACCGCCGTCTTCATTTACGACTTTCCAAAGGCCGCGCCGCGCGAGTTGAATTTGTTGCGCGGGGAAATCGTAACGCAGATCGTGATGGATTCTGGGCGCCGGATTAACCACCGGTTCGCCTTTTTCATTCAGGATCGGCTTTCCGTCCACCATGCTCGTCACGCTCTGGACTAGCTTCGGATAATAGGAGACACCGCCGTTCGCCACCGTCGCATACACCATGGCAAGTTGCAGCGGCGTCACCAGATCGAACCCTTGACCGATCGAAACGTTCGCCGTGTATGCCTGCGACCAGCGTTCGCGCGGATAATGGATTCGCATCCAATCTGGCCCGGGCAGGATGCCCGGAGATTCGCTCGTAATCTCGATCCCGGACGTTTTCCCCAAGCCCAGGTCGTCGCCTGTCTCGTCGATTGCGTCGATGCCGGCCGCGTTCCCGAATTGATAGAAGAATGAATTGCACGAAACTTTGATCGCGTCCGCGATGCCGATGGTTCCGTGGTTGCCCCCTTTTTCTCCGATCCAGCAATGGAAAAAATGGTCGCCGTAGCTGATGCCGCCGCCGCAGTTAAACGTCTTGTTGGCGAGACCTTTTCGCAGGCCCGCGAGCGTCGTCACGAGCTTAAACGTCGAGCCGGGCGGGAACCCACTTACGGCGCGATTCACCATCGGGTTCGCTTCATCTTTGCGGAGCGCGTCCCAGTCCTTCGCCTTGATGCTCGGAATAAACGTATTTGGATCGAACGACGGCACCGACGCCATCGCCAGAATGTTCCCATTATTCGGATCCACCACGACCACAGCTCCGCGGCCGACGGCTCGGAGCGCCTCTTCCGCCATCATCTGGATGCGCGCGTCGATCGTCAGATTCACGTTCGCGCCGGCCGTCGGCGGCACTTCGCGCAGCACGCCATCGATCTGTCCCTTCGCATTCCGGCGCATGTAACGGATACCGGGTTTGCCCTTCAAATACTCATCCATCGCCTTCTCGATGTTGGATTTTCCTTCCACGTCCGATTGGTAAAACGTGAACTTCTTCGCTTCCTCCTTGTTCGTGTCGTCCGGCGGACCGACGTAGCCAAGCAAATGCGAGGCGAGCGCGCCATACACGTACGAGCGCACCGGCTTGATCGTGATATCCACGCCCGGCAAGCCGACGTCGTGCTCGGAGAATTTCGCCATTGTCTCAAAGTCGATGTCCTTGAGGTAGGAATACGGCACCTCAGTGTTCGTGCGGAAATGGCGCTGGAGCTGGACGGAATTGTAGTCGCGCGCCAGGTCGAGATCGTCGAGCCGCGGGACGACGCCGCTGTTCACGATCTTGACGATGTCGGGCTCCTTCAAATCTTTCGGCATCCCGTTGATCGTGCTGCGATATTCCGTCAACGGCGGCGGGCCGACGCGTTCGCGATAGCCCTTCACCATTTCCGGCAGATAAAAGTCCACCTCATAACTGGCGCGGTTTTGCACCAGCGTCGTTCCGTTGCGATCCCGGATCTCGCCGCGGACCGAAGGAATGCGGACTGTCGCTTCAGAGCTGTTACGGATCTTGTTCGTCCACTCCTGTCCATGCGCTACCTGCACGAACCAGAGTCTCCCGAGCAATGCTGCCAGGCCCGCGAGGAAGAGAAGCCCGAGGAATTGCAACCGCCAGCGAGCGTTAAAGCGTCTTTGGTTCATTCGTAAGCCTCATAGGTATCCGCATCCGGACGATACGGATTTCTCGTTAGGCCGGCGAGATAATGCAGAAACCAGAAAGCGAGCGGCGCCATGAGCATCGCGATCAGGCCCGGCCCGGCGATTTGCCACCAGGCTTCGCGAGTGAAGAAGAGCGAGCCGCGCCGGAATGAAATCATGAGGTATTGGGCAAGCACGATCGCGGAGGTGCAAACACCGCTCATTATGCAATGCACTTCCCATCTTCCCCGAACAAACAAAGGCCTTAGCCCATGCATAATCGCCGCCAGGACGGCGTAGAGGAGTATTGACCATCCGACCGAAATTTCAACCCGGCCCCCCAGCACCTGCGCCGTCACCGCATCGAGCATGAACCCGGCGAAGAAAGCGAGCGTCATGACCGCGGGGAAAGGCAGGGACATCGCTCCGTAGAAAACAATGATCGGCACGATGTAAATGCGGGCCATGAACATCCAGTCGAGCGGCGGAATGAAGAACTCGACGATCTGCGCCACGAACGTCAGGACGAGGAGGATGACGAAGAAGATCATTGGGGAAAATTTCGAAATCCGAAATCCGAAATCCGAAACAAATTCGAATGTCGAATAATCCAAGGACTAAAACG
>JBEEHI010000184.1:0-9691 GCA_041167305.1 Verrucomicrobiota bacterium | reverse complement strand
TCTTTAAGCGGGTTTCCGCGGCCCAGAAACCAACGATATGTCCCATCGTGTCTCAGAATCCGAAGTTCAAACTCATACGCCTTACCGGCGAGCAATCCCTTCTCTCTTACGGCCAGATACCCTGGACGATCATCTGGATAAATGAAATTAATTCGAGTAGGAGCTACCATCTCAGCGAGATCGGCACCGAGATAGGCGAGTGCAAACTGATTGACGTACAGTAAGCCTCCGTCAGGCCCAAAGACATATAGGTGGTTTGGCGTCAGATCCAGAATCTGCCGAAGCTCTATTTCTTGTTCGCGGATTTTTTCTTCCGCTTGCCTGTGGTTCGTGATGTCAGTCACCGCGCCCACAAATTCGGAGCGGTGGCCCTCATCTGTCGAAGGGCGACCGACGACCTGGAGATACTTAATAGATCCACCAGGAATCAACAGTCGATGTTCGAGAGCGAACTCTGTCCTATCACGAGAAGCACGCTCAATAACTTGTTGGACCGCTTCTCTATCGTCAGGATGGGTTCGTTCTACGATGAGCTTGATCGTAATCTCGATTTTCGGGTCGAGCTCAAATATTCGAAACGTCTCATCAGACCAGAAGATCTCTCCGCTTGAAACATCCCACCCAAAGCTCCCGGTGTGACTGAGCCCTTGAGCTTCCGCCAGATACGCTTCCCGCCGCCGGAGCTCCTGAGTCAATTCTTCCTGCTTGGTGATATCCAGGGTGTTGCCGATCAAGCGGGTGACCACTCCATTTTCAAACATCGGGTCACCTGTGCTGCGCATCGTCTTCTGACCGTGCTCAGGATGCTCAACGCGATACTGAATGTCGCCCTTCACGCCCTGCGAAAACATTCTCCGGATCAGCGCATGGACGCGATCGCCGTCGGGCGGACGGTGAACATCAAGCCATTCCTTCAAGGTCGGAATACCCTGTGCCGGATCGAAGCCGAAGATCGCGAACGTTTCTGGCGACCAGTAATCAAATATGCCATCGGCCCTGAGCGACCAGCTCCCCATATGAGCCAATCGTTCCCCCTCACGGAGGTAGAATTCGCTTCGCTCAATATCGATCAGTGGGCCTTGCGGCCGCTCAGACCGACTGTCCTGACTGTCATTTTTCAGTTTCCGCGACCTCTCTCTTTGGGCGAGTTGAAATTGTAGGCGACGGGACAGCTCGTGACCAGTCGCAACTTCGTGTTTGAATCGTTGGGCTGGAACCGGAATCGAAGATCTGGCGCGTCCGTGTGTGCTAGGATTTGTGCAAGAACGAACGGTTTTCTACTCGCCATTCACATTCGAACCAATTTCCTGGAAAATGCACGTTTCCCTCTCGTAAAACGACTCTTTCTTGAAAGGAAAAGCGACGCTTTGAAATCGATGATTTCGCAATCCTAAGTCTGGCGCGTCTGCCAATTTCGCCACCCTGGCTTATCGAGAAGTCTTCGGAACAGGCGCACTCTACGGTGATTTGGGCGCGAGCCAAGTTAAGCGGCGACCCTCACGGCGTGGCTCAACCCGCAGCGAAGTCCGCGTAAATCCGCACGTCGAAAAACCTAACTTCCGACGGATGACATCGCGTAAGTGATTACGCCGCAGATTACAGCCATCAGGATCATGGCAAGGATAAATATCCCATCGGCGATGCGCTCGACTCGGTGCATCCTGTTCATGTTTCGCGTTCGCAGCGAAGAATAGGAGAGCAAACAGGCGACGAGGAAGAGAAGCGCGTCCGCGGCCAGAAGATCGTCCGCCAGAGTGTCGATGGTTCCGAGAGTTATGACTACCCGGATAAGTCCAATCACGGTCAGGCACACCCCAACCATTGCCGCCGAAACGGTAAAGATATGAATGCAGATATCTTCTTCCAGATAACGGTTTGGCTTCATTTTTTTCAGTCAGGACTACGAGGACCGAGGACAGCTCGCAAACCGGCGCCGTGAGAGATTCCTATTTGTTCGCGACAACGGGAGCCGGCGAGGGAGCGGCCGGGGCCGCGACGCGAACCGTGTCACCGGTCAGCAGGGAGTCCGCGGGATTGAGGATGACTTTATCCGACGGCGTGACTCCCTGGACGATTTGGATGGTGGTGCCGAAGTCGCGGCCCACTTTGATGTCGCGAAGCTCGACCGTGTTGTCGGGCCTGACGACGCCCACTTGCAGGCCTTGGGCGCGAAACAGGAGCGTGTTGTTCGGCAAGGTAACGAGCTGGGCCAGGTCGCCCTTCGCCAGGCGCACCTGCGCGTAGCTTCCCGGCTGAATCTGATTGTCCGGGTTATCGAGGTGAAGCTCGACCAGCAGTGTCCGGGAATTCGCGGCGATTGATTCCGACGTTGTCGCGACTTTCGCCTGGACGGTTTTACCTCCCTGATCCGGAAAGACCACGTCGATCGGCTGGTCGACTCGAATGTCTGTGGCGTTCGCTTGCGGGACGCGGAAATAAATCCGCAGCGTGTTCGTTTGCTGGATATGGAACATCTCCATGCTGGTGTTGTTGGCGACGATCAGGTCGCCGACATTCAGGTTGCGCACCGTGATCGTACCGGGGAATGGGGCCGTGACATTCTTGAAGGCGACCTGTTGTTCGAGCACGCGAAGGTTAGCGGCGAACGCCTCTGCATTGGCCTTGTTAGTCGCCTCCGCGGTGGCCGTGTTTTGGGCGTCGAGCTCGGAGACGACACCCTGTTTGAATAGGGTCTGCCATTTTTCGTTGGTCGTTTTGGCAAGGTCGTAACTTTTTTGGGCCAACGCGGCCTGGGAACGGGCCTGCTCCAGCTGGTGATCAAGATCAGGAGTGTCGATCTCGGCGAGCGATTGGTCCTGACTGACGTGCGCACCAATGTCCACCGCCCAGCTTTTCAGGTATCCATTCACCCGGGAAAAGATGCTCGCTTCCTGCCAGGGCTTGACCTCCGCCGGCAGCATCAGTCCGTCCGGAGGCGCACCGACTGTTGGTGAAACAACCGACACAGTTTGGACGGCCAGCTGCGTGTTATCAGCTGTCGCTGCTCGTTGCTGGGAAAGCCGCGGCAGCACGCCTGCGACAACGGCGAGGGCCAGCAAAACTACCCCGATGATGATTAGAAGGCGGAGCTTTCCTTTTCCGATCGCAGGTTGGGTGGAGCCGACCCTTGGGCCGGGTAAATGAATTCCAGTGAGAGTTGTTCCGTTCATAAGATCTACCTCGTTAGGTTGCGGGGAGGGCCGCAATCGGGCCGCCCGCTGCATTTTCTTCTTCTGTTTTGGATTTGCCCCGAGCAGGGAACGAACGGTGCAAAAGACTGAATACCACCGGCACAAAAAACAGAGTGGCGATCGTGGCGACCGCGAGGCCACCGATGACACCGCGCCCCAGCGGCGCATTTTGTTCGCCACCTTCGCCAAGACCGAGCGCCATCGGCAACATGCCGATGATCATGGCCAGGGCCGTCATCAAGACCGGGCGCAGGCGCGTCGTTCCCGCTTCCCACGCGGCATGCAACGGATCCAATCCTTCATCGAGCTGCTGGCGCGCAAAGGTGACGATCAGGACTGAGTTAGCCGTGGCAACGCCCATGCACATGATCGCGCCCATCATGGCGGGCACGCTCATCGTTGTTCCCGTGATGTAGAGCCCCCAGATCACCCCGGCCAGCGCACCTGTCAACGCTGTCAGGATAATGAAAGGATCGAGCCAGCTCTGGAAGTTCACCACGAGCAGCAGGTAAATCAACGCGATGGCCGCTATCAGACCAATACTCAGCCCGATGAAGCTGGAGTTCATCGTCAACGCCTGCCCGCGGAGCATGATCGAAGTGCCGCGGGGCAGGTTCTTTTCCGCTTCGGCAATGATCTTCTTGATGTCGCCCAGGACGCCGCCGAGATCGCGATTCGAGATTCCGCCGAAGACATCCACTACTGGCAGGATGTTATAGTGCGTGTAAATCGGCTGGCTGTTCGTCCGGGTAAATGAAGCCAGGTTCGTCAGGAGCTGCCCGTTGGCGGCGCCGGGCTGCGAAGCGCTTACCGGAAGCGCCTGGAGTGAGTCGAGCGACGTTAGCCGGTACTCCGGCATGCGGACATTGACCAGGTATTGAACGCCCGTGGTGGGATCGACCCAATAGCTCGGCGCCGTTTGACCGCTCCCGCTCAGGCTTAACAACACTGAATTCGCGACATCCCTTTCCGTAAGTCCAACGCCGGCGGCTTTCGTCCGGTCGACGGTGACCTGGAGCCGCTGCAAATGCGCGGGCTGTTGCACACGAACATCGACCGCTCCGGTAACGCGCCGAATCTTCTGCGCGAGTTCGCCGGCGATCTTGTGATTCGTCGCCAGGTCGCGGCCTAGAACTTGAACATCGAAAGGGGCGGGTAATCCAAAGTTGATCGTCTGGGTTACTATGTCCGCCGGCAGGAAATAGAACTCGGCGCCGGGAAATCTCTGGTGCAGATCGAGCCGCAACTGCCGGATGTAGTTTACCGTCGGTTGATGGTTTGTTTGCAGCGCGACCATAACGTCGGCGTCGGCTGATCCCGCTACACCGCTGTTGTTGTAGCTCAAATTAATTCCGGACGTAGGCAGGCCTATGTTATCGATGATGCCCTTCAGTTCCTGGGCTGGGACCCGCTCTCGGATCACGGCTTCCACTTGATCGACGAGTTTGGCCGTTTCTTCGACGCGCGTTCCAGCGACGGCGCGAACGTGCAATTGAAATGATCCCGCATCCACCGCCGGGAAGAAGTCCTGGCCAAGAAAGGGCACGAGGATCCACGAACCCACGCAAAGCGCGAGAAAGGTGGCGGCAAAAACGACACGGTGCGTCAGGATTGCACCTAGCAAGTTGTGATAACCTGTGCGCAACCGATCGAAGCTGCGTTCAAAAAGCTGCTGGAGAAAGGCGAATGGCCGGATCCAAAGTGGAGCCTTATGTTCGTCGCTACCTCCGCCCTCGACTCCAGTTTTCGCGCCCGCTTTATGATGGTTGCGCTCGAACCACATGATGAGTGTTGGCACCAGGGTGCGCGACAGAAGGTAGGAAGCGGCGACGGCGAAGATAACGGCCTCGGCCAGCGGGACGAACAAATAACGGGCCACACCGGAAAGCAGGAACATCGGCACAAAGACGATGCAGATGCAGAGCGTCGAGACGAAGGCGGGCAGAGCGATTTCCCCCGCTCCTTTCATAATCGCGTCTTCCAGCTTCTCGCCCAGACTCATGTGACGCTCGACGTTCTCGATCGTCACCGTGGCGTCATCGACCAGGATCCCGACGGCGAGCGCAAGGCCGCCGAGTGTCATCAGATTAATCGTTTCGCCGATCAGGCTGAGGACGGCAATCGATGACAGCACCGCGAGCGGGATCGATATCGCAATGATGAGCGTGCTGCGCCAGGAACCGAGAAACAACAGGATCATCAGCGCAGTTAATGCGGCCGCGATGATACCTTCTCTCGCCACGCCGCTAACCGCTGCGCGAACGAAGAGGCTTTGATCTCCGAACTCTTTTACCTGCACCGCGTTCGTGACGGTTTTCAGAACATTGGCCATCGCCTGTTTCGCTCCTGAGACCACGCTGAGAGTCGAAGCGGAGCCGCTCTTGAAAACGCTCATCAAAGTGCTGCGAACGCCATCCTGCCGAACGATGTTTTGTTGCGGATCGTAGCCATCACGAACCTGGGCCACGTCGCCCACTCGAATCTGGGTGCCGTCGACCACCTTAATGGGCAGCTCGTTCAGGAGGTCGATCTTCCCCGGGAAGGTATTGATGTCGATCGGGTATTGGATCGCGCCAAACTTGGTGGTACCGCTGGGAAAGACCAGCGCCTGATTGTTGATCGCGGTCGTTACATCCGATTGCGTCAGGTTCTTCTCCTGAAGTTTCCTGGCGTCCAGGTCGACCGAGACGAGACGTTGCTTGCCACCGAAAGGGAAAGGAATGGCAATACCCGGAACGCTGACCAGACCAACGCGAATCTGATTGAGCGCAACGTCAAAGGTCTGTTGTTCGGAAAGCGTGTTGCTGCCGATGCCGTATTGCAGAACCGGCACCGTGGCGGCATCGTATTGAATGATGAGCGGCGGGGTCGCACCGGCCGGAAGCTGTCTTAGGATCGTTTGCGAGACCGCGGTTACCTGGGCGACAGCGGTGGAGATCGTAACGCCCGGCTGAAAGTAGAGCTTGATGATCCCAATCCCATCGTAGGAGGTGGACTCGATATGCTCGATATTGTTGACCGTAGTGGTCAGCGCCCGTTCCTGCGTGTAAATGATGCGCTGCTCAATCTCGCGCGCACTCAGCCCGTTGTAGCTCCAAATAATGCTGACCACCGGAATGTTGATCGACGGAAAAATATCGGTAGGCGTCTTGATCAGGACAAACGGCGTGATCAGAAGCAAAAGCAGAGCTGCTACTACAAACGTGTAAGGACGATTAAGAGCGAGGCGAATGATCCACATGATCTTTTTTCCTATCCGGCTAAAACGAGATAGCCTGTCCTTTTAGAGAGCCCACTGAGCGAGCAGATCACTGAAAAATGCGATTACCACGCCGAGGATGGAGCAAGCCACGGCCAGACCCAGCGATATGGCGGCGATGCGAGAGCGTTTTGTTTTCATGACCTAGATTACGGTGGGCGGGCAGTGAGCCGCTACGGCGCGTGGGTGGGATTTTCTATCCCCGCTACCGGGGTGATCGATGATCCCTCATTCGAGGTATTAGCAATCCGATGACGGGGTCTAACGAACGCGAACCCGCATCTATTCTTTCACTTCGACGCCTGCCTTTTTTTCCAGCGCCTTGATAAGAGCGGAGGCATTTTCCTTTTCGAAACCGAGTGCGACCGCCGATTCCAGATGTCTTTTGGCAACACGCAGAGCCGGAACGGGCGAGAGCAGACTTTCACCAAACTCCTCAATCAGGGCTGCGTCCTTGAGCATGAGCTCAAGCGCGAAGCTGGGAGAGAAATCGCGTTTCAAAATATTCTGGCCGTTGTTAACGAGGAGTGGTGAGCGGAAGTCTGCGATCTTCACGACTTCCATCACCGTCTTCAGATCGAGGCCGGCTTTTTGCGCGAGGACCAATCCTTCCGCGAGCGCCTCCAATTCCAGCGCTACGATGAGGTTTCCCACCAGTTTCATCGCGGTGGCGTTTCCGTTCTTGCCAAAGTAGTGAACGGTTTGCCCCAGCTGCTCCAGCACCGGCCTTACCTTTTCAAAGGTGGCCTTGTTGCCCGCGGCCATGATCCAAAGCCTGGCCTTCGCCGATTCATTTTTGCTGCCAAAGACGGGGGCATCGAGAAAGGCCACCCCGCGCCTGGCATAAGCTTCCTGTTCCCGCAAAGCGGTCGCGGGAAGCACGGTACTCATGTCGATCGCGATTTGGCCCGCCCTGGTCGCGGTGAGAATTCCTTTTGCGCCGAAGACAACGTCCTCGACCGCCTGGTCGTCACTGAAGCTGTACATGATTAGCTCCGCGCCGGAGACGGCGTCCGCCGGAGTTTTGGCAACGCGCGCCCCTTTCCGGGCGAAAGGTTTGCATTTCTCAATACTCCGATTCCAAACCGTCATTTCATAGCCGGCCTTGAGGAGATTGAAGGCCATGCCTTGACCCATGGTCCCAAGACCGAGATAGGAGATAATCTTTATCATCCCTTGATGTCTCCAAGTCGATTCGTTGGCCCCGCCGGCTTCTCCGCCAGCCGTTTGAAATTGTGCAAATACTTATCGAGCCGTCCTGCCACCGCGCCGCCGAAGCTCGATGCCAGCTTCAGAGTAACGCAGGTTCTTTGATCAGGGAGCGAAGTGAAAGAAACAACTCCCGCGGCGAAATGATCCGGGGCGCGCTGGTCGGCAATAGTGCGCCAGGCCATTCTTCGTTCTGGAACGCGCAGCATCATTTCAAGCACCGTTTCATGCCGCTTGCCATTAAAGGCGAGCAAGGCCGAGAAATGGTTCTCGTCCAATTTCCGCACTTCCTTAATCACCGTGATGAACTTTGGGTAATCTTCAAACACCAGCCACCGTTCATAGACCTCGGCCACGGTCGCGTTCACCACGATTGATCCCTCCGCAGCGTCCATCGTCCGCGGCGTGCTCCCGTTCTTTGTCATGTTTGTTAGGCGTTGGAGCGCGCGTATTCGTCTTTGGAAAACGTGCGGCGCCATCCGTCGGTGAAATTGAAGTTCGATATGTTGAGCACCAGCATCGGGTCGTGCCTCCTGGCGCGTCGTCGGAACCTCTTGCGCAGCGCCTGCCAGAAATCGCTCTCGTCTTTTTTGGTTTTCATTGCTTACGAAATTTTAGGCGCGGTTTCGTCGCTCACCACGAAGCGGTTGCAGGGTTTTTCGGTGCCTCTTTCGAGGGAGGAGGTAAGTCTGGCGGAGAGCGCGGTCGCCTGTTAGAGTACTCCGTTGGTTGAAGGCAGCTGCAGCCTAACAACGACACCTTGTCATGAAATCCAGCTCGAGAGCGACCAGTCAACGCTTCATCGATTCGGAGCGGTCTGGAGATTTTTACAGAGAGACACAACCCCTATGAATCCGACCGACGACAACACCAAGTCTCGCGCAGAAGACAACCCCCCGATGCGTTTCGCCAATGCGACGCTCGGCCGGCATCGGCATGTCTGCGCATTTTTTCATGGCGAGGAGGAGGAGTATCGTGTCCTACTTCCGTTTGTTAAGGACGGGCTCGCGCGCGGCGAGAAGGCGTTTCACATTGTCGATCCAAAACTGCGCGACGAGCACTTGGAGCGACTTTCGTCAGCCGGCGTTGACGTCCCTTCGGTCGAGAAGGAGGGACAATTCGAGCTGCACGATTGGCACGAAGTTTATTTGCGTGACGGTCATTTCGACAAGGACCGAATGCTGGCCTGCATGCAGGACGTATTAGAACAGAGCCAGCACGACGGCTTCCCTCTCGCCCGCGTCATGGGCCACGCCGAATGGGCTTCAGGCGACTGGCCCGGGGTAGACGATTTCCTCGAATACGAGTGCCGGCTGAACAACATCATACCGCAATATAAGGATGCCGTGATCTGTCTTTATGATCTGACGAAGTGTGGCGGCAACCTTGTCATCGACGTCATGCGAACTCACCCGATGATTCTCATCGGCGGCATCGTCCAGGAGAATCCGTTCTTTGTACCGCCGGATGAGTTTTTGCGGGAATTGCGCGAACGCCGCGCCCCCCGGGCTAAAGTAGCGGCCTGAAGTTGCCTAACGATGGAAGCGAAGGTGGAACAGGCGGCCAATGAGATTCAGCCCCTCAAAGCCTCTCAACAATCTGATCAGCGTTCAGGCGCTTCCCGCCATTTGGAGTGGAGACCTGAGGCGGTTATGGCCGGTCAAAACAGAGGCGAGAGAATCGCGATGTCGGATCTGAGCGCACGGCCCGCGGCTGGAGGGATTTTTGGCTACGGGCTGTCTGTCGCATTGGTGGCGCTCTCAACCGGCCTAACCCTTCTGCTGCAGGATTACACGTTCCGAACGCCGCTCTTCCTGCCCGCCATCCTGCTCAGTACGTGGTTCGGCGGCACCGGGCCGGGCCTGCTCGCCGTTGTACTCTCAACTTTGTCCATTAATTTTTTCATCCTCGAACCGAAATTCGCCTTCTCATTTAGTTTTCGCGACGCTGTCCATCTCGCTGTTTTTCTTTTTTGCGCCTTACTCATTAGCTCGTGGAGCGCGGCTCGTAGACGCGTCGAGCATGCCTTAAA
>JBEEHI010000183.1:0-4576 GCA_041167305.1 Verrucomicrobiota bacterium | reverse complement strand
CGGGTGCGAAACGCATAGACCTGGACGATCGCTTCCATTCCCGCCTTCACTTCGCCGACATCTTCCTCATCCACTTCGCCGCGCACGTAATTCTTCCGGGACGAAACGGTGAAAAGCTCGGCGCGTTCCGCGACCAGCTCGCCATCGATGGTTTTGATTGCCGTGAGCAAACCGTCCACCGGCGAACGGATTTCGGAATTCTTCATCTGGGCTTCGAGCTTTTTCGTGGTTTCATCGAGCGCGTCGAGATTGCGATCGCGCTCGATCCGTTCCGTCTCCACCAAGGCTTTGAGCCGTTTCACTTCGCTCTTGGCTTTTTCAAATTCGACCTGCGCCACGTTGCTCAACGCCGAGAGTTTTTCGAGCCGGCCAAGATTGTCCTCCGCGACCTTGAGCGCTTCCGCGGAAGGCAGCGGCAGTTCGCCGCGCTGCTTCGCCGCCTGGAGATCGGCCCGCGCCTGTTTCAATTGCCGGGCCGTGGCTTCGTCCGCGATCGTCGCCAGCAACTCGCCTTTTTCCACGCTCCGGCCGATCGCGCCGCGGCCCGCCGAAAGCACTTCGGCGAGCTGGATGAACCCGGAGTTTTGCGCGCGCACCGGGAGCACCAGCGACGGCTCGATTCGAACTGTCCCGTAGATCGCCGAGATGGCGGTGCCGCGCTGGACAATGGCGACTTCCGCCACCGGCAACGTCGCGAAATAAATAATCCCAATGATCACCAGGACCACAGCGACCCCGGCGAGGATGAGGTTTTTCGAGCGCGGAAATTTCAACGCCTGCACCTAACGCACCTTTCGGTCGTTCGAAAACTGAAAGTAGCGGCCCGTGGCCCGGTCCCACTCGGCGCGCGCGACGTTTTGCTGGTAAGCCGCGGTAAGGAGCGCGCTCTTGCTTTCGAGGAAAGTGCTTTCCGCGGTGCGAAATTCGAGCTGCGACGACAAGCCTTCCGCGAGTGTGCGCTGGATGACGTTCACGTTTTGATCCGCGCTTGAGACAGCGGCGGTCAACGCTTTCCAGCGTCCTTCGACGGCGCGGAAATTGTTCGAGATGCGCTTGAGATCGAGCGCCACGTTGGCTTCGAGCTGGCGGAGCGAGATCTCGTTCATCTCGCGAATGGCGCGTTGCCGCGCGACCTGGCCGCCCACTGTCCCGTTGTCCAACACACGCCAGGTGAACGCGACACCGCCAGCGATCTCCGAGGAGAGCACATCGTTCGAACTCAACGCCGAACCGCTATTCGCAGTCCGGACGGTCACCGGAATCCCGAGGCCCTCAACGACAGCATCGAGCGCCGGATAATATTGCGCCTCGATGATGCGCTGGTCTTCGGCGGCGGCGCGAACGAGGAGACGCGCGAGCTGGAGATCGGCGCGTTCCGAAAGGGCGGATGCTGTTTCCGAGGCGAGATCGTAGCTCAGCGTGGCGAATTGCAGGTCACCGCTGGGGCGAGCCACCGCCGTCGGTTGGCTGGCGTTGTCTCCCATGGCGGTGGCCAATGTGAGCAGGGCTCCTTCGTATCCGCGTTGCACGTCCTGGATGCGGGGCTCAAGTTCGCGCTCCAGCAACTGCGCGCTCATGATCGCCGCGCGGTCCGTCTGCCCGGCGCGATAACGTTCCGACTGGGTCGTGACATTGTCGGCGAGCCGTTGCCGTTGGGCTTCGCCGAGGGCGCGGAGCGAATCGTTGTAGAGCGCCGTGTAAAAAGCGATCCGCGTGGTGTGGAGCTGCTCGACGATCGCCACGTTGAGGCGCTGCTCCGCGATCAACACTTCGATGTTGCCACGGCGCAGGGACGCCGGGATTGCGGCATCGAATAACGGCTGCGAGAAAAAGCCGCGCGCGAACGCGAACGGACGCAGCGTCGGTTCGTTCGCGCGTTTGCCGCCTTGCAGACCGGCCAGGCCTTGCATCCTCAGGTCGGGCCATGCAGTGGATCGGAAAATGAGGCGACGCCCCGCTGCCTGTTCGAGGGCGATGCGCGCCTGCGCGATCTCGGGATTTTTTTCCAGCGTCCGGGAGAGCGCGGCGTCGAGGGTGAGACTATTCGCGTTCGCGACGCAGAAGATAAAGGCGCCGATGAAAGCTGCCTTCTGTAGCCGCTTCGCTATGCGAAGCGTGAGAGCGGCGTGAATTGCAGCGACGCATCCTCCCGCGTCGCCCGCAGGGCGACGGCTACAGAAGAAGCGAATTTCGCGTGCCTTCATCGTCCACCTCCCAGCGTTGACGGCGGCGCCGTGAGGTCGGCGATCGGTTTCGTGCCCGGTGGATTCTGCGAGATCTTCGGCGCGAAACCTAACGAGTCCGGTTCGCGCGCGGTGGCGCGAGCGAGGCGGGCGAGCGCGACGTTATGCAAATAAATCGCGCCGAGCCGGGTCGTGCGCGTCCGGGTCACATCGGAAGCGGCTTGCAGGACGTCGAGTTGGGTTCCCAGTCCCGCGCCTAAATTTCCCTTCGCGATTTCGAGCGCTTCGTCGGCGTTCTGGACATTGCGCGTCTCCGATTGAAGGACGCGGTCCGCTTGCTGAAGATCGAGAAAAGCGCTGCGGACATCGGAGGCGACGGAAAGTTTCGCGGCTTCCAGTGCGTAAAGCGCAGCATCGCGGCGGGCGCTCGTCGCCTGAAGCCGACCCCGCGTCGCATACCCGTCGAAAATATGCCAGGTCGCGTTCAGCCCGATAATGAAACCGTGGTTGAATTCCGGGCCCACGGCCGGATCGCGCTCGCTGTACGCTTCGTAGCCGGCAAACGCTTCCACCCGTGGCCGCGACGCGCTGCGGTCCAGGACCAATTGCTGGGTTTCGATCTCGACGTCGATCTGGCGCGCCCGGATTTCCGGCCGTGTCGCATCCGCGTAGACGAGGCATTCGTTGATATCGGGATGCTTCGGCGCGTATTGCAATTGTCCGGCCGCCTCGGCCGAGAACGGTTTTCCCGAGGCATCCACGCCGATGAGCTGACCCAGGTGCAGCTCGGAATTTTGCAGGCGGGTCTGGGCGTCAATTAATTCCGGTTGCTCGTTCGCCAGCGCGACTTCGGCGCGGCTTACATTCAACGAGCCGACAGTTCCCGTCTCGAAACGCTCGCGTTGCGACTTGAGTTCCTCCTCGTAAACGCGCACTGATTGCTCGCGCACCCGGATCTTCGCCCGGTTCAGGAGCACGTCGTAAAACGCGAGCCGCACATCCATCGACACGCGATTGACCAGGGCCTGGTATTCGAGCGTCCGCTTCTCCTCGATCAGGCGCGCGATAGCCAATTGGCTCGTGACCGCCCCGCCCGTGTAGAGGTTTTGCACCACGCGCACCGACGCGTTGTAGTCCTCCGGCCGCAGTCGCGAAGGTTCCTCGCGCTGCCTTTTCCGGAGCAATCCTGTGGAAACCACTCCTGGAAGAAATCCCGCGCGCGCCTCGACCACACCGCCCCGGGCCGCCTCCATCTGCTTCGCCGCCATCAGGATTTCCGGGTTCTGTTTCTTCGCGACGATGACCGCTTCCTCGACGGTATAAGCCGGCCCGGCCTGAGCACCGGCCATTCCGAACTCCAGCGCCATCAGCAGCACAACGATCCAGGAACTACGGCGCATCCATCCTATCTCACGTGGGAAGGCCCAGTTTATCAACAAAATTCCCATAATGACGCGAGGGGGAAACCCCGCTTCCGGCCGCCCGTTACGGAAATTGCCGTGGGATATTGCATCACCGCGCATTTGCTCTATGATGGGCAACCTTGCGCCTTGCCGCCTCCCCGGGGTAGCCGCTAATCTCCGTGTTTTTCTTGAAATGAACGAAATCAGAATTGCCGTCGTGGGAGTGGGGAACTGCTTCAGTTCGCTCCTGCAGGGCATCAACTTCTACCGGGATTCTTCCGGCAACGGCGCGGATGTCGGGTTGATGCACCGGCAAATTGGGCCCTACCAACCCCAGGATATCCAGGTCGTCGCCGCCTTCGATATCGACCGCCGCAAGGTCGGACTCGACGCCGCGGAAGCCATCTTCGCTCTGCCGAATTGCACCAAGATTTTTTGCGACAAAATCCGGCCCACTGGCACCACCGTCATGATGGGCTGCGTCTTCGACGGTTACGCCGAGCACATGAAAGACTACGAGGCGTCGCGGACTTTTCTGCCGCTCGAAAAAGAATCGTCCCGCGAACAGATCATCGAGGCTCTGCGCAAATCGGGCGCGGAGATCATGGTGAATTATCTGCCGGTCGGCTCGGAAGAGGCCACGCGTTTCTATGCGGCGTGCGCGCTCGAGGCCGGGCTCGGGTTCGTGAACAACATTCCCGTTTTCATCGCCAGCGACCCAGTCTGGGCGAAGCGTTTCGCCGACAAGAACCTCCCGGTGGTCGGCGACGACATCAAGGCGCAGCTGGGCGCGACGGTCTTGCATCGCACCATCGTCGATCTCTTCCGCAAACGTGGCGTCAAAGTCGAGCGGACTTATCAGCTCAACACCGGCGGCAACACCGATTTCCTGAACATGCTCAACCGCAGCAGGCTCGGGTCGAAGAAAACGTCGAAGACGGAGGCCGTGCAATCGGTCATCGGCACGCGCCTGGCCGATGAGAACATCCA
>JBEEHI010000182.1:0-2885 GCA_041167305.1 Verrucomicrobiota bacterium | reverse complement strand
TCTCGATGGAACGGCAGCTTCTCCTTGGCTCCACTTTGTGTTTCCTGGTCGCGGTCGCGCATACCCTGGCGACCTTGCGCGAGGGCGTATTCCATCCCCGCCGGTTTAATTTCTTCGCGATCGCCCTGGGGTTCGTTCTGCAAAGCGCGTTCCTCTACGTCCGCGGTCATGCCCTGGGGCGCTGCCCGATCACGAACCTCTTCGAAGTCTTCATCTTCCTCGCCTGGTCGGTGGCGCTGATTTATCTGGCGATCGGACCGGCCTACCGGCTGTCGCTCATGGGCGCGTTTACCGCGCCGCTGGTCCTGCTCATTCAGGCGTTCGCGCTCCTCGCGCCGATTGATGTCCGGCATTCGGTTCGATTGAACGTCAATCCGTGGCTCGAATTTCACGCCTCGATGTCGATGATCGCGTACGGGGCGTTCGCGCTCGCGGGCGTCGCCGGCGTCATGTACCTCGTGCAGGAACGGCAACTGAAGACGCACCAGTTGCATTCCATTTTTTATCATCTGCCGCCGCTCACGAATCTTTTCTCGGCGTTGACCCGGCTGCTTTGGCTCGGGTTCGCACTCTACACGGCCGGACTCGTGAGCGGCTTCTTTACCGGCGAGCCGTTGCCCCGGGTCAAAATGATCTGCGCGTTCGCAGTCTGGATTTTTTACGGCGCGATCCTCCAGGGCCGGCATTTGCACCGGCTGGCGCCGAAACGGATCGCCGCTCTCTGCATCCTCGCCTTCACCGCGGCAGTCTCGGTCCTCTGGGCGATCAACTTCGTTTCCCAAACTCACCCCTCGTGATGAAACTGTTTTGCGTCGGCATCAGCCATCACACCGCGAATGTGGAGACGCGGGAGCGCTACGCCGGGCTCCGTTCCGAGGAGGCGTTGCGGCGTTCCGGCGGATGCAAGGAAGCGCTCCTGCTGACGACGTGTAATCGCGTGGAAGTTTACGCTTCGGCCGAGCAACCACTGGCCACGGACGAAGTTATTCGCGTCTTGCGCGATTCGGGAGCGCAGGAAGCGGAACGCGGTGAAGCGTTTTATCGTTACGAAGGCGAAGCGTGTGCGACCCATTTATTTCGCGTCGTGGCCGGACTGGACTCGATGGTGATCGGTGAGACCGAGATTCTGGGACAGGTGAAGAAAGCCTATGAAGGCGCGCGCGAATCGGGCAGCGCGGGACCGCTCATTCATCGGCTCTTTCAGCGAGCGTTTCGGGTGGCGAAACAAGTGCGCAGCACCACGGATATCACGCGCGGCGCGGTCTCGGTCGGCGCGGTCGCGGTGGAACTCGCGGGAAAAATCTTCGGCGATTTGCGCGAGCGGAGCGTGCTCGTTCTCGGCGCGGGGGAAACCAGCGAACGAACGGCGCGCGCGTTAAGTTCCCGCGGCGTGACTGACATTCGCGTGAGCAATCGCTCTTTCGAGCGGGCCGAAAACCTCGCGGCGCTCGTCCGTGGACGTGCAGTGACGTTCGATCAATGGGCCGCGCAATGCCGTGAGATCGACATCCTGATTTCGTCCACGTCGGCGAATGAACCGCTACTCACCCGGGAGCTTTTGGCGCCGATGCTTCGCGGCCGGGCGGACCGGCCGCTCTTCATCATCGACATCGCGGTGCCGCGGGACGTCGCGCCGGAGGTGAATGAAATGGACGGCGTTTATCTTTACGACATCGACTCGCTCCAATCGATTGCCGAGCAATCGCTCGCCATGCGTCGCGAACAAATGGCGGCGGCGGAAAAGATCATTGCCGATCATGTGGCGGATTTCGCCGCGCGCTTTGGCGGAGCTGCGTCTCGCGTGACGCCGATTGCGCCTGGCGCCCTGGCGTCGGAATCGTAGCGCTCCAATGAGCGCGCCAGATTCGCAGAAAATCATTCTCGGTTCGCGCGGGAGCGAACTCGCGCGCAGGCAAACCGCCATGGTCGAAGCGGCGCTCCGGCAATCGTGGCCGGATCTTGAAGTGGTGACGCAGATTATTTCCACCCGCGGTGACGTACGAACCTCGGAACCGCTTGATCCTCGCGCCGGGCGGAAAGGGCTTTTCACCGGCGAGATCGAACGCGCTCTGGCGGCGGGCGAAATCGATGTCGCGGTTCATAGCGCCAAGGATTTGCCGAGCGAGATGACGCGTGGGCTGGAGATTAGTGCGACCCTGCCTCGTGCTCCGATAGAAGACGTTCTGATCCAAAAGGAATCGCTTTCACATCAGGTGGTGATGGCGACCGGAAGTGTCCGGCGTCAGCATCAGCTGCGCTGGACGTTTTCAGGAATCGAGATCGTCGATCTCCGTGGAAACGTGCCGACCCGCCTGAGGAAATTCGTGGAAAGCGATTGGCACGCGATCGTTCTGGCGCGAGCCGGTCTGGAACGGTTGGGCTATGATGATCTCGTCGGCGGCTTTTTAGATTTCGAAGGCGTCCAGCTGCGCGCTTTTATCCTCTCGCCCGACCACTTCATTCCTGCGGGCGGGCAAGGAATCGTTGCGCTCCAGGTCCGGGCGGACGACGAAGCTGCTGGCGGTATTGTAAGAGCGATTGACGATCGCGATACATCGGTTTGCCTGGAGGCGGAGCGCGAGTTCCTGCGCTTGCTCCAAGGCGATTGCGGGTCGCCGGTCGGGGTTCTGGCAACGCTGTCCCGTTCCACAATGATTGTCCAAGCGCAGGTTTTCGAGCCACCGCGCGTTGAACCGCGCACGGCCCGAGTGGAAGGTGACGCGTCGACGCCGAAAAAATTGGCGATGGAATTATGGGAGAGAATTAATGGCTGAGAAGGGTGGGAAATGTTTTCTCGTTGGCGCGGGGCCGGGCGATCTCGGATTGGTGACGCTGCGCGCGAAGGAGTGCATCGAACAAGCGGAAGTCATCGTTTACGATTACCT
>JBEEHI010000181.1:0-6562 GCA_041167305.1 Verrucomicrobiota bacterium | reverse complement strand
GTTTCGCCGCGGGTGGTGAAAATCTCGTAGATGACGCTCGGCGAGGTCGCGATGATATCCATGTCGTACTCGCGCCGGAGCCGTTCCTGAATGATCTCCATGTGGAGCAACCCGAGGAATCCGCAGCGGAATCCAAAGCCCAGCGCGACCGAGCTTTCGGGTTGGTAAACGAAGGCGGAATCGTTCAGACGCAGCTTCCCGATGGCGGTTTTCAAATGCTCGAAGTCCCCGGTGTTGATCGGGTAGATGCCGCTGAAAACCATCGGGTGGATCTCCTGGAATCCGGGCAGCGGCACCTTCGCCGGGTTGCGCAGGTCGGTCACGGTGTCGCCGATCTTGATGTCCGCCGTGCTCTTGATGTTCGCGATGAAGTAACCGACGTCGCCGGCTTGGAGCCGCTTTTGCGGAAACATTTTCGGTGTGAAGACGCCGACTTCCTTCACCTCGTAGCGTGCGTCGTTGTTGATCAACTTGATTCCCTGGTCGGCTTCCATTTTTCCGGAGAAAATCCGGACGTAAGCGACCACGCCGCGGTAAATATCGAAGACGCAATCGAAGACGAGCCCGCGCAGGATTTCATCGGCCGGTTTCGCGGGTGGCGGGATGCGAGCGACCACGGCTTCGAGAATTTCTTCGATGCCGATTCCCATTTTCGCGCTGGCATCGATCGCTTCCTCGGCGGGGATCGCGAGAATTTCCTCGAGCTGTTTGTGGACCGCGGGGATGTCGGCGTTCGGCAAATCGATCTTGTTGATCACCGGGACGATTGTGAGCCCTTGCTTGTGAGCGAGATGGACGTTCGCGACCGTCTGCGCCTCGACGCCCTGCGCGGCATCGACGATGAGGAGCGCCCCTTCGCAGGCCGCGAGCGACCGGGAAACTTCATAGGCAAAATCGACGTGGCCCGGCGTGTCGAGCAGGTTAAGCCGGTATTCCTGGCCGGCTTTGCTCGTGTAACGCATCGCGACCGGGTGCGCCTTGATGGTGATCCCACGCTCGCGCTCGAGGTCCATCGAATCGAGGAGCTGGTCCTGCTTGTCGCGCTCGTGGATCGTGCCGGTCCGATCGAGCAATCGATCGGAGAGCGTGGTCTTGCCGTGATCGATATGCGCGATGATGCAGAAATTTCGGGTCAGCTCGATCGACATAAAGCGCAGCACTATGCGGGTGTGCACCGGGTGGGTCAATTGAGCGCAGCTTCTGCGCTCCTCTCCTTCCTGCTCGTGATCCTGATCATGATCCTAATCCTTTCGTACCGCTCGGCAGAAAGATCAGGAGCAGGATCATGAGCAGGAACAGAATGAGAAGCATTGCCCAGCCTGATCGCGCTGGTTTTGATGAAACAACGGAGCTTCTAATTGGCGTCTTTGCGCTCGACACCTCCACGCGAATCCTTCATCCTCGGGCCGAACCCGAATCAAAACTCGTCCAATGAAAACTACTTCTAGAATCCTGATCGGCTTGGTAATCAGCGTTGCGTTTCTTCTGCCTGATCCGTCGAGCGGGAAAGAGGCGCGCGTCACTCAAATCATTCGCGAGGTCAAACTGCTGCCCGCCGACAAAGCCGCGCGCGAGGCGGCCATAAACGACAAAGTTGCTGAGGATACTGGGGTGCGCACAGGCGGCGATTCGCGTTCGGAGCTGACCTTTCCCGATCTTACGATCACGCGCCTGGGCGCGAACACGGTCTTCAGTTTCACCAAGTCGGGCCGGACGGCGACGGTCGAGACCGGGTCGATCCTGCTCCGCGTACCCAAGGATTCCGGCGGCGGCTCCATCAGGAGTAGCGCGGTCACCGTCGCCGTCACCGGCACAACGGTGATCTTTGAAGGAAGCCGCGGCGGACGCAGCAAGTTGATCACGCTCGAAGGCAGCTCGCGCGTCTCGTTGAAAGCGAATCCGAAAGAGTTCCGGAAAGTTCTGGCCGGCCAAATGATCGATGTGCCCGCGGGCGCGACCACGCTCCCCATGCCGGTCAACGTCGACCTGAACGACATCATGCGGAACCATCCGCTGATCACCGATTTCAAGCCGTTGCCAAGCCAGCCGCTCATCATGGCCGCCGCCCAACAAGCTCCCCCGCCTCCGCCGCCTTCCTACACGGGCCCGACCATCTCCATTATGCCGGTAATTAATTTCGGACCGAACCACGGTCCGCGTCCGACCCGGTCGCCTGGAACGACGAAGCCTCCCACCACGCAAAATCCGAACCCGATCCACCAGCCTCCCGGCACGACCAGGCCGCCTGCTTCCAACCCAAAACCGACTCCGACTCCCCCGCCGGTGATACTCAGGAACGCTCCGACCCAGACCTACACTCCTCCGAGCCGGACCACCACCAACGCAAGGAAGGTCACGAAAAAGCCAACGCCGACTCCTCCGCCGATACGGTAAACCTTCGGCATTCTTAGCTACGTGATCTCTTTCCGTTCTTCTTCTTCCATTTTAGCGGCGCTCCTCGTTGGATTAGGTGTAGCTGCCGGAGGTTATTTTGTGGGACAAGGCATTTCCGAAAGAGGCGCCGGCCGTCGCATTATTTCGGTGAAAGGCCTTTCGGAACGGGAAGTTCCGGCAAGCGTCGCCACCTGGACGATAGGTTACTCCGCGAACGGAAACGATCTGGCCGAGATCAACAAGAAACTGGCCGATAGCACTAAGGCCGTCGCCGCATTCCTAAAGCAAGCGGGTTTCGAGGAAGCCGACCTGTCAGTCCAGCCGCCTTCGCTCCAGGACACCACCATGGAAGTTCGCGAGAAGGATGTGCCGCCGCCGCCGGAGCGTTACAAGGCCTATCAATCGGTCCTGCTCCGGACCACGAAGGTTGACCTGATCAAACCCGCCCTCGCCTCGGCTTCCAACCTGATGGTAAGCGGGGTGCTTCTTTCCGGGAAAGCCGAGCCCAACTACATCTTTAACCAGGTCAACGAGATCAAGCCCGGCATGATTCAGGAGGCGACGAAGAACGCGCGCATCGCCGCGGAACAATTCGCTCGCGATTCGCAAACCACCTTGGGGAAACTCCGCAATGCTACCCAAGGCTGGTTCAAGGTAGATGACCGCGATCCCGCGACCCCCGAACGAAAAGTTGTTCGAGTGGTGGTCGACGTTGAGTACGAGATAAACTAACTACGAGAGTTTCTTCCGCTGATTTCTCTTTCGCGCCAGAGCATGGTCCAGCGATAACCAGTCAATCTCTCGCGGGCCCCAGAGGAGGAAGAGCAAAAGCGCGAGGCGCGGAATGACGTGGCCGGTTAAGTTGAAGAGCGGTTCGCGGAGGAGATGACCGAAGGTCACAATCACGAGAACACCGCCGAGGGCGATGAGAGCTTCGCGAACGCGCAGCCCGATCAGGAGCATCGCACCTGCGAGTAGCTCTACGAATGGAATCGCAACTCCGACGAGCCAGAGAGACCAAACCGGCAGGAAGGTATCGGCAAACGGCAGGAAATATTTTCGGGCGTGCTCCAGCGGCCCTAATTGAAAGACCTTCCAGAAGCCGGCCATGAAAAAGATCAGGCCGAGAACGAGCCGGGCGAAGAGCACAGCCCAGCCACGCTGCCGCTCAGGGTTCATTCTTTTGCCTGCACGCTCGGCGAAGGCTTCGGCGCCACTCTCTTGCTCAAGACTTTCTCGAACTGCGGTTTGTTCTCGTGCCACTGGTAATGCGGATCGTCGATCGCAAAACCCCAGACCAGCCGTCCCCCGTAACGCCAGTTATCGAGAATGATGCCGCGCGAAAACGCCTGCCCTTTTGCCGTAACAACAATGACGTTGTGTTCGCCCGAGGTTCTCTCGAACGATTCTGCCCAGTGAAACTCGAGCGTTTTCCATTTCTGCTCGGTCAATCGCAGCTCGAGTCTTTCGGCAAATTGAAAACACAAGCCGCCTTTGCGCCGTCCGGTATTCACCAGGAAATTCATCACCCCGGGCGGCCAGACGACTTTCCATTCTTTTCTTAGGTCGCGTCCGAGCGTGTAAGCAATCTCAGCTACCTGCTGCGCTTCCGCCGGGTCCACGCTTGGCGCAAGCGACGCGATTGCTCCTCGCAACACCGGATCGTCCGCCGACATGGCAAAGGCCGGATCCTTTTTCCGGGCTTGCGCTCCGGAAGCAAGAAACGCGAAAACAAAAAAGATTCCTGCGATCCGGAATCGGCAAAGAACCCAAAGGTAGCGCGACATTAGCGGCATAAGGTATTGCGCAACCCGGCACGTCAAGCGTCCATTGGCTTTGTCATGAAACGATCGAGAACCAGCGCAGGTCTGCTGATGTTTCGAAAATCGCCGCAGGGACTGGAGGTCCTGCTCGCGCATCCCGGAGGGCCCTATTTTCGCAACAAGGATGAAGGGGCGTGGACGATCCCAAAAGGCGAGGCCGCAGAGGGCGAACAGTTGCTCGCGCGCGCGCGAATCGAGTTTGAAGAAGAGCTGGGCATCGCGGCGCCAGTGGCGGCGGACTGGATCGCGCTGGGCAGCGTAAAGCAGAAAGGCGGCAAGATCGTGCATGCCTGGGCGTTCGAAGGCGATTGCCCGCCGGATTTCGTCGCGGCCTCGAACACCTTCGAGCTCGAATGGCCTCCGCGCTCGGGACGAATGCAGAAGTTCCCCGAAGTCGATGGCGCCGAATTTTTCTCTATCGAAGAAGCGAGGAGAAAGATTAAGGAAGCGCAAATTGCTTTTCTCGATCGCCTGATCGAAGCGCTCGGAATCGCGTAACAGCTGATGACCTCGAAACCTCTGTTTCTTTTCGCGCCCGGGGCCGGCGCACCTTCGTCCCATCCCTGGATGCGCGCGTGGGCGGAGCGGCTCGGCGCCATCGGGGACGTGCGCATTTTCGACTACGATTACATGCGCGAAGGCCGTCGCCGGCCCGATCCCCCAGCATTACTGATCGCCGCGCATCGCCAGGCGTTACGCGATGCCCGGAAGGATGAGACGCAACCCGTGTTTCTGATTGGGAAAAGCATGGGCGGACGGATCGGTTGCCACGTTGCTCTTGAAGAATCGGTCGCGGGTCTCGTCTGCCTCGGGTATCCGCTCTGTGGCGCCGGCGATCCAAAACGGCTGCGGGATAAAGTTCTGCGCGATCTCCGGACACCCATCTTGTTCGTCCAAGGAACGCGCGATCCGCTCTGCCCGCTCGATCTGCTTGAGAACATCCGGAAGGAAATGAAAGCGCCTAACTTTCTTCACGTCATCGAAGGCGGCGACCATTCCCTGCAGGTCACAAAGACCCAGCTGAAAAACGCAGGTGAGACGCAGGAGCAAGTCGATGCGCGCGTGCTAACAGCCATCGCTCAATTTGCAGGGCGTCTCGGCGAGACGCCTCGTTAACTCAGCGCGGATTCTTCTCCTCTTCGTAAACCGTCTGGTTGGTGGTTACACCGACGGCTGTCGTCGTCCCCGCGCAGGAAGCGAAGATCAGGAGAGCGACGACTGCGAATAAGCCCGCGACCATTGTTCGCATCGCGCTCAACTTAGCGGAAGCCAATTACCCGGCTGCGGCGGCGGTTTTCCATCCGTGAGCGAGAGGTAGGTGTATTCGTTCAGGAGTCGCTCGTAATCGGACAACAGTTTCATGGCATCGTTCGGCTTGAGCCGGTCGCCTTTGATCGCGCCATCGACTTGCGTCTTGAGCAAGCGCATGAGTTCTACCTTGTCCCATTGGGTCATGGCGAGCACTTCGCCGATCGTGCTGCCTTCGATGACTTCCTCGATGTACCAGCCGAGCTCTTCATCGGTGTCGAGGAACACATGCGCCTCGGTCACGCGGCCAAAGAGATTGTGCAGGTCGCCCATGATGTCCTGGTAAGCGCCCACCATGAACACCCCGAGATAATAAATCTCGCCGGGCGTGATCCGATGCAGCGGCAGTGTGTATTTCACGTCCTGGAGATCGATGAACTTCGAGACCTTCCCGTCCGAGTCGCAAGTGATATCGACCAACATACCGTTGCGGTCCGGCGCGGTGGTGAGGCGATGGATCGGCATGATCGGGAACAACTGGCCGAGCGCCCAGTGGTCGAGGAGCGACTGGAACACGGAGAAGTTGCAGATGTATTGGTCCGCGAGAGACGTCTCCAATTCCTTCACTTCTTCAGGCACGTAACGCAGGCCGCGATGCATGTTCACGATTTGCTGCGCGAGCTGCCAGTAGACGCAATCGATCTTCGCCTTCGATTCGAGATCGAGGTGACCGAGGGTGAAGGTCTGCTGCGCTTCCTCCTTGATCTGCTGGATGTCGTGCAAACTTTCGAGCCGGTTCCCGCGTTTGAGCCGCTGCTTCACATCGAGAATATCGCGGACAAGTTTGTGGTCCTTCTCGCCGACATCGACCTTCAGCTTCGGGTTCGTTTTCTCGATCGAACTGAAAGCTTCGACGACCAGCACCGAATGATGGGCCACGATCGCGCGCCCGCCTTCATTCACGATCGCCGGATGAGCGACGCCTTCGGAATCGCAGACGTCCATGATGTTCCAGACAACGTCGTTCGCGTATTCCTGGAGCGAATAATTCGCCGAGCTATCGAAGTCGCTCCGCGATCCGTCGTAGTCGACACCGA
>JBEEHI010000180.1:0-7028 GCA_041167305.1 Verrucomicrobiota bacterium | reverse complement strand
GGTTTCGTGAACGATCTCGTCCGCCAGTTCCCGATGGAATACAGCGTCGAGTTGAAGCGCCTGATCGAGCTTGAGATGGAAGGCTCGGTCGGCTAAGGTTCCGCCCCCAAGACACAGACGAGCGGCGGCGGTCTCGGCCGCCGTTTGCGTTTCACGGTATGACCAATCAGACAGCCGTCCTTGACGAAACCATGGAAGACATCGACCCGCCGCAATCTCCGCGCGCGATCCTGTCCACTCCGTTCGAGGCCCGGTCGGCTGACCTGCCGCAATGGTTCCGCGATCAACAGAGCGCCGCCTGGGAGAAGTTTGGGGCGCTCCCCTCTCCGAACCGGAAGGACCAGCCGTGGCGCTTTTCGAGTGTCAACGCACTCGATCTTTCCCCCTACAATTTCGGCGCACCGCT
This sequence comes from Verrucomicrobiota bacterium, assembly GCA_041167305.1. GTDB lineage: Bacteria > Verrucomicrobiota > Verrucomicrobiia > Chthoniobacterales > UBA10450 > AV80. Next base: position 6,622 of record JBEEHI010000180.1, on the reverse strand, counting down.
GTCCCAAACGGAACGCGATGAAGTTCTCGAAGGCTCGACGGGTCTCGACGAAGTCGCGGGCCGCCTGATCTTCGCGGATGACCAACTGCTGCGGCGCGATCCGTTACCGCAGAAGCTTCTTGCCGCCGGGGTTATTCTGAAGCCGCTCGAGCGCGCCCTCATCGAGCACGAAGATTTGTTCCGCCGGCACTTCATGGCCCAGCCGGCCACGCTCGGCTCCGCGAAGTTCGCCGCGTTGCACGAAGCGCTGGTGACGTCGGGCACCTTTGTTTACGTGCCGAAAGGCGTGGAAGTCGAGTTGCCCATCGAGATTTTCCATTGGCTCCACGGCGAGAACGCCAGCGTGTTCCCCCACACGCTCCTGATCGCCGACGAACTGGCAAAGGTCACGGTGATCGAGCATTTCCGCTCCGCTCATTCCGACCGCGCCGGCTTCGCCTGTGGCGTGAACGACCTCGTCGTCGGTCGCGGCGCGAAACTGAATTACGTCTGCAACCAAAACTGGAACGAGAAAGCGCTCGCCATTCAGATTAACTCGACCTCAGTGGGGCGCGAAGCTTCCGCGCTGAGTTTAAACGTGAATCTGGGCGGGGCGTATTCGCGCTTCGAAAGCCTGAGCCGCCTCACTGGCGAAGGGGCGCGGAGCGACATGCTCGCCGTTTGCGTGGCCGACAATGCCCAGGAGTTCGACGCCCGGACCCTCCAAGATCACGCGAGTCCGCACACCACGAGCGATCTGCTCTACAAGAACGCGCTGAACGATCGGGCGCGAAACACCTTTGGCGGCCTGATTCGCGTCGAGCCGCACGCCCATTTCACCGATGCCTACCAGACCGTGCGCAATCTTTTGCTGAGCGACGACGCCGAGGCCAACTCGATGCCCGGCCTCGAGATCCTGGCCGACAACGTGAAATGCAGTCACGGCGCCACCTCCGGCCAGCTCAGCGATAACGAAATGTTTTACCTGCTCTCGCGCGGCATCCCGGCGTCCGTGGCGAAGCAACTTCTCGTAAGCGGCTTCCTCAACGAAGTCGTCGATCGCCTCGATCATCCCGCGATCACCGGACACATCCACGGATTGATCGAAGCCAAGTTCGCCCGGCGCTAGTTTTCGTAGAGCGTCGCGATCTCCCGCGCTTCGTCCCGAACGCGCGTAACCAGCTCGTTTGGCGCCAGGACGCGGGCGTGCTTACCCCAGCTCAGGATCCAACGCTGGATTTCTTCCAGACCTCCCAATTCCAATTCCAGGATAATCGCGCCACCGGCGATCTCGCGGACGCGCTGCGACTCGTGCCATTTCCGTTCCGCCACGAGACGCGCGGCGAAGGGATCGAATTGCAGCCGGATGCGCTGCTTCTTTCCCGCGGAGTGCACTCCGAAGCTGCCGCTCAGGACTTCGGCGATCGAAAAATCGGCCGGGCGGCGGAAGCGTTTTGTGGTGAGCGCCACCTTTCGCATGCGAGGCAGCGCGAAGGTCCGCAGTTGCCGGCGCTCCAGGTCCTCGGCGAAAAGGTACCACTGGTTCTCCAGGCAACCGAGGTGATAGGGCCGCACTCGCCGCGATTCGTAGCCGCTGCTTTGCAGTTTCCGATACTCGAACTCCAACTCCACGCAACGTAGCACTCCTTTGCTGACCGTTTCAAAAAGCTCGAGGTCGGCCACGCTCGCACCGGCACTGCGAAATGAGATCGCGTCCTCGAGGTCGGTCCAGGAAAATGAGACACGATCCTTCAGGCCATCGGTGATTTTTTGGAAGGCCGAGTGAAGCGGGCGCTCGAACGGCGTCCCTTTGTATTGCGCGAGCGCTTTCTGCGCGACCAGCAGCGCGGTGATCTCGCCCTCGGAAACTTCGATGCTCGGAAAGCCGGTAACCGCTTCCGTATAAAAAAAGCCGAACTCCTGCGGATGATATTCGATCGGCAGGCCGAGCCGGTCGCGCATGAAATCGATGTCGCGCTGGATCGTCTTCGCCGAGACCTCCAGTTCCGCCGCGATCTTCTGGCAATTCGGGAAGTGGCGCGATTTCAGGGCCGCGTGAAGGCGCATCATTCGCTGAAGCGGCGGCCGCGAAAAACCGCGATCGTTCTTCTTCTGTAGCAGCGGCCCTGCGGGCCGCTCGAGTGAGGCCTTGATTGCCATCGACGTGAATCCTCACGCGCCCCACAGGGGCGCGGCTACAGAAGAGCCGCCAAAAATATTTTCGAATTCTTTGACCATCGGACAGCCCATGTCCTACCCCTTGTTTTAGGATCGCGCCATGAAAAGATACAAAACTCATTATCCGCGTCGCAATCTGCTGGCTGTTCCCTATTCCGTCCGCCCGGATCGGATCGAGCGCGGTCTGCGCATCCTGCGCGCGTTGCGTCATTCCTTGTCCGCCGCCGCGCCGCTCCCTCGGCCACAGCAAAAGGAGTTCGACTTCCCGCTCGCGAAACGGGTCTGACATCCCGCAGAGAAAGTATTGCCACCGGCAAAGCCGGTCGCTAGGTTCGGTTCCCTGCCCGTGGCTTCGGCCGCCGGCGAGTGCTCTGGGGAATCATGGATGTAAGCGGAACAATCGAAGCGATCCTCGCCCAAAAAGGGACCGAGATTTTCTCGGTCTCGCCCGAAGCCCTGGTGTTCGAAGCTGTCGAGCTGATGGCGAACAAGAACGTCGGCGCGCTGCTGGTCGTCGAGAATGACAGACTGGTCGGGCTCATTTCGGAGCGCGATTACACCCGGAAGGTAATGTTGCGCGGAAAGAAGTCTCGCGAAACGAAGGTGCGCGAGATCATGTCGAGCGACCTGACGATCGTCACTCCGCGCGAGCCGGTGGAAAACTGTCTGCGGATGATGACAGATAAACGGGTTCGGCATCTGCCCGTTCTCGACGGCGACACGATCCGCGGCGTGATCTCGATCGGCGACTTGGTGAAATGGGTCATCGCCACTCAGTCCGCCGCCATCCAGCATTTGGAGATGTATATTTCGGGCGGCTACACGGGTTAATTTGTAGGCCGTCTGTGTCAGACGGCGTCCCCCGACGGCGTTTCACAGAAACGCCCTACAATTTCCAAACGGTCTTTCCCCCAACAATCGTCCGGACCGCCCGGCCTTTCAGTCTCCAGCCATCGAACGGCGTATTCCGCGAGATCGATTGGAAAGTCGCTGCGTCGACGGTCCACTGGCGATCCGGGTCGATCAGTGTCACGTCCGCGGCGTGACCGACCGACAAGGTCCCAGCATCGATCTGTAGCAATCGCGCCGGGTTCACCGTGAACATTTCTATCAGCCTCGGCAGCTCAATTGTTTTGGTTTTGTGAACGAGAAGATCGAGGAATAAGCCCAGCTCCGTCTCCAGTCCCACGATCCCAAACGGCGCGGCATCAAATTCCACTTCCTTCTCGAACTGGGCGTGCGGCGCGTGATCGCTGCAAAGAATGCTGAGGGTGCCATCCGCAATTCCTTCGAGCAGTGCCGCCACATCTTCCGTCGCGCGTAATGGCGGATTCATCTTGCAGTTCGTGTCGAAATTCTGGATCGCGTCGTCCGTGAGCGCGATGTGGTGCGGACAGACTTCGCCGCTCACTTTCACGCCTCGCGCGCGCGCTTCGCGCAGAATTCGCACGCTGCCGGCGGCGCTGATGTGCTGGCAATGGACCTGGTGATCGCAGAGTTCCGCGAGCAGGACATTTCGCATCACGATCGCTTCCTCGCCCGCGCTCGGCCATCCGGGCAAACCGAGAAGCGTGCTCCAATAGCCTTCGTGCACCACTCCATTACCAACCAGGTTGTAGTCCTGGCAATGATCGAGGACCGGGACGCCGACCATGCGCGCATATTCCACCGCGCGCCGCATCAGCTCGTTGTTTTGCACGCAACGCCCGTCGTCTGTAATCGCGACGACACCCGCCTGCTTGAGCGACCCAATCGGCGCCAACTCTTCGCCCATCAGACCTTTTGAGATCGCTCCGGTGGGCAACACATTCACGCAGGCGACTTCCGCCGCGCGATCCCGGATCCACGCAATCGTCCCCGGGCTGTCCGCGGCCGGCGAAGTGTTCGGCATGCAGACGATGGTTGTGAAGCCACCGGTGGCGGCGGAGCGCGCCCCGGTTTCGATCGTTTCCTTCCAACCGAATCCCGGCTCGCGCAAATGGACGTGAAGATCGATCAGGCCTGGAGCGACAATCAATCCAGTCGCATCGATCACTTCGGCATCCGAATTTTTCGCCTTCGCCGCGATCTTACCGCCGACGATGAAAAGATCGCCCACTTCATCGCGCTGGTTCGCGGGATCGATGATCCGGCCGTTGCGAATCACCGTATTCATGGCGTCGCGATCCCTCCGCAGAGATAGAGGACGGCCATGCGGACCGCGAGGCCGTTGGTTACTTGTTCAAGGATCACACTCTGGGCGCCGTCGGCTAGTTCGCTGTCGATCTCGACGCCGCGATTGATCGGGCCGGGATGCATGATGAGGCAATCGGGCTTGAGCCGTTTCCCGCGCTCCTTCGTCAGGCCAAAGAGGCGGACGTATTCGCCGATCCCCGGGAAATATTCCTTTCGCTGCCGTTCGTGCTGAATCCGAAGCAGATTGACCACGTCCACCGTCTCCAGCACTTCGTCGAGGTTGTGCGTCACGGTCACGCCGAGCTTTTCAAATTCGCGGGGCACCAGTGTGCTCGGGCCAACGAGTGTGACGCGCGCGCCGAGTTTCAGCAGCGCGAAGATGTTCGAGCGCGCCACCCGGCTGAAGAGAATGTCGCCGATGATCGCGACGTGCAGCCCGGCGATCGCCGCCTTGTGGGACCTGATGGTGTAAAGATCGAGGAGCGCCTGGGTCGGATGCTCATGCGCGCCGTCACCCGCGTTGATGATGCTCGACTTGAGACGCTCGGCGAGGAATTGCGGGGCGCCGGACGAGCTGTGCCGGAGAACAATGAGATCGGCGTGGTAAGCCTCAAGGATTTTCGCCGTGTCCTTGAGCGTTTCGCCCTTGATGAGGCTCGACGAGGAGGCCGAGATGTTGATCACGTCCGCGCTCAGGCGGATGGCCGCGAGCTCAAACGAAGTTCGCGTCCGCGTGCTCGGCTCGACAAAAAAATTTACCAGCGTCTTGCCGCGCAATGCCGGCACTTTCTTGATCTCGCGCGTGCCGACTTCCTTGAAGGCGTCGGCCGTATCGAGAAGGAAAACGATTTCCTCAGCGGAAAGCTCGCGAATGCCGAGCAAATCTTTCCGCTGCCAGCGGACTTCAGCCTTGGCCGGGTCGGTCATGCCGTTTCCTCCTTGATGAGCCAGACGGCGTCCGATTCGTCATCTACATCCTGAAGGCGTAACTGCACCTGTTCGCCGGGCGCGGTCGGAAGATTCTTGCCCACGTAATCGCCCCGGATCGGCAACTCGCGGTGGCCGCGATCGATCAACGCGGCGAGCTGAATCCTGGCCGGGCGCCCGAACGAGCTGATCGCATCCATCGCCGCGCGGACGGTCCGGCCAGTAAAGAAAACATCGTCAACGATGATGACGGTCTTGCCTTCGAGCGGCAGGGGCAGCGTTGAGGCCTGGACGCGCGGCAGTTCCCGGCGCGTTCCGACATCGTCGCGATGCATCGAAACATCGATTGCACCCGTGGCGACAGGCGAATGGCCTAACGACTCGATAATATCTGCCAGCCGCCGCGCGACCACGACGCCGCGCGAAGGGATTCCGGCAAGAATGATCGAGCCGAGATCCGGATTTCGCTCGATGATTTCGTGCGCGATGCGGCGCAGGGCGCGATCGATGGCCGCGGCATCCATCACCGGCGCGGTGACAGACGAGGAAGATGAAGCGTGAGTGTTTGGTTTCACAGGGTTCCTTGGCGACCTCGCAGGATCGCATTAAAGGAAGCGGGCGGAGGTTTAAGCGGTAGTCGTTTCGGCTCTGGTCTCCTTCATCCGCTTGTTCCGCCAGCTGGAACGATATTTCACGATCCAGTCGAGCAACGCCTTTTCGAAGCCAATATCAGCTCCGGCCTTTTCGCTCTCGATCCACTTGTGTTTCAAAATCTCTTCGCGCTCTGCGAGGAATTCCTTGTAGAGAACAGAATTCTTAACGAACTGCGCTGGTGCGCCTTCGGCCGCCGTCATGTCGGCACTGTTTTTCATATTGGCAGGCGCAGGTCAATAAAAACCATACGCAAAGTCTTAGGCGTAGCAGCGGGTGTGCCTATTCAATTCCCTGGAGCCGGCACGCCCTCGTGCCGGAGAGGAGACCCGCCGCTCCCAACGGTCCCGCAGTTGCGGGAGCAGGCCGTCTCCAATCTAGCGCAGCGTCTCTCGCAGGCAGGCCGCGATCTTCATGAACTCGGCCGCGACCGGGGAATCGCCGGATTCCGCCGTAATCGGCATCCCGCGATCACCGGATTCGCGGGTGGCGATATCGATGGGGATCTGGCCGAGCAACGGGACCCGGAGCCGCTTCGCTTCCCGTTCGCCCCCACCGGAGCCAAAGATGTCGTAGCGTTTCCCATCGCTCGGACAGGCGAAGTAACTCATGTTTTCGATGATTCCGAGGACGGTCACGTTGACCTTCTCGAACATGGTCGCGGCCTTTCGCGCATCGATCAGCGCGACTTCCTGAGGGGTCGTGACGATGA
>JBEEHI010000179.1:0-4709 GCA_041167305.1 Verrucomicrobiota bacterium | reverse complement strand
ATGTCGCGCAGCTCGTCTTTCGCACTCGGATAAAGAAGATCGAGAGCGTTGTCTTCCAGGGCGGCGTGGATGCGCGGCTTGGCCACGAGGGTGCGACAGCGTTCCGCGAGCGCGGCGTAGCGCAACTCTTCCACGCTGTGGAGCGCGGCGAGATCGGCTTGGAAATTCCGTTGCAGATCGCGCTGGATATCCGCATTCGCCTTTCGCTGCGCGACGTAGAGGCCCGTGCCGGTGAGCCCCGCCACGACGAGCATCATCGCGACCAGGAGCTTCGCGCGAAAACTGGCGGCAGGGGATTTTCCTTCGTCGCTCAAGGGTTCCCGGGAAAATCGACGTGAACGGTGGATCCGCTTTTCAGATCAACGGAGTGCTCGCGAGTGGTGCGACTGTCGACCCAGGCTTTGAGCGTGTAGTGGCCGGCGGGCAGGCCGGTCAATTTAAACCGCCCACTCTCGTCCGTGATGACGAAGTGCGGCGTCCCCAGCACCAGGATCAGCCCGCGCATGTGCTCGTGAATGTCGCAGCGCACGGTGACCAGGCCCGCCACGTCGAAGACCTGGGAGGGCACCGGTTTTTCATCAGGACGATAGCGGCCGAGATCGAAACGTTTGGCGGGCGAGTAGGAAAAGATGTTGTGGTAGGTGTCCTTCTCCAGGTTCGGAAACTCGATTTTCGTCCCGACCTGGACCGCCAACAGTGCGGGGACGAATGCCAGGTCCTTTTGCGCGACCTGTTTCATCGGCAGGCTGGCCGGTTTCGAAAAAGAACCTTCAAGATAAACCACCGCGAGCGGCGGATTGGTTGCAAGCACGCCGCCGGTGGTGACCACTTCGTAACGTTTGTTCATCACGGGTGCGGATCTCGCCGTGGGCAACTCGACCCGGCCTTCGATGGACGCCTCGGCATGAGCGAGTTTGAGCAAGGCTCCGAGAACGGCGCAGAAGATCAAAGCCAAACGCATAAAGAGTGATTCGCGCCAGACACTCTCGCTGAGCAGGAAAAGTAAGTCCATCTTTTCACGCAACCAGCAATTTTAAGCGAAACGCGAAGCGCCCGAGCAGAGTCATCATTTCCAGCGTGCGTTGCGCGCAAGAAATTCGGCAGGATTCCTCGCCGTCGGCCACGTTGGGCGGCTCAACCCTCAACGATAGCTAACTGATTCGTTTGCAGGTCGAGTGGCCGCGACGAAGATCATTTGGGGAAGTGCGGCGCCAGTCGCCCAGAAGTTCTTGACACTCGATGAAGAAACCCGGTAAACGTTTGGACAGTCACCCTCCGCAGTCTCCACCCTAAACTGCAACCAAAAAAACATATGGCTACCAAACCCAGATCAAAAACCGGCTCGGCAAAACTCTCCAGCGCAGGCCGCGGCTTTTCCGCCGCCAAGCTCAGCGCGCTTGTGGCGATCCTGAAAAAGTACAAGCTCGACAAGGACATCATCATCAACGGCAAACCGCAGCCCGATTTCATCAAGGGCCGATTTACCACGAAAGATTCCGCGGCGGTCGTCGATGTTCTTCGCCGCGTTATTCAATTCAACGGCGTCAGTAAGGGAATCGTGATTCTGCCGAACGGCCAGCCGCCTGTTATCGATCGGTTCGACGTGGAGATTCGGGGCATCCGCGCCTGACGATTCGCCTCGGCCATGGCAGCGCCGACCGGGGCGACCCGGATTCTTCAGGTCCATCCCTTGCGGACCTGCAACCTCCGCTGCCTGCATTGCTACTCGGAATCTGATCCCGGGCAGCGGGAACGTCTGCCCGCGGAGGTGGTTTGGGAAGCGATCACTTCCGCCCAGGCGGAAGGTTATAGCGTCGTCGGATTCTCCGGCGGCGAGCCGCTCCTCTACGAACCGCTGGGCGAATTGCTCCGGGCGACCCGTAACCTCGGGCTGCGCGTCTCGGTCACGACCAATGGAATGCTGCTGGATGAGCGCCGCGTCGCTTGGTTGCGAGAGGGCGCGTGTCTCGTCGCGATCAGTCTCGATGGGATGCCGGAATCGCACAATCGGATGCGGGGCTCGCCGCGAGCCTTCGAGACGATGCAGGATAAACTCCATCTCCTTCGTGAGGCCGGGATCGCTTTCGGATTCATTTTCACGTTGACCCAGTTCAACTGCGATGAGCTCGAATGGGTCGCCGCCTTTGCGCGGGAACAAGGCGCGCAGCTTCTCCAGGTCCATGCGCTGGACGTGGTCGGACGGGCCAGGGACTCGTTAGGCAACGCCGCGCCGGATGGTCGCGAACTCGCTGCTGCCTTCGTGGAAACGATGCGGTTACAGGCCGAGGCCGGCGATATGATGACCGTTCATTTCGATCTCCTCGATCGCGATTTCTTGGCAGAGAACCCGGGTACGTTTTTTTCGACTCCCCGTTCAGCCGACGCTGCTTTCCGCCCGTTTGCTGAATCGATCTCTCCGTTGATCCTCGAGGCTGACGGAACACTCGTTCCGCTCGGACACGGCTTTCCTCGCGCCTTCGCTTTAGGCAATCTGCGCACTTCGCCGTTTCCCGAACTTATTCAGAACTGGCGAGACACGCGTGAAGGTGAGTTCCGCAGCGTCTGCCGTGAGGTCTGGCAGGAAGCGCGCGCGCCGGCGGAGTGGCCTTTTATCAATTGGTATTCCGAAGTCCGTCAGCGCGCCGCGAATTGGAAGTTGCCCGAGGAAATTGGAATCGCCACGTGATCCGACTGAAATTTTCCCGGTACCATCCGCACGCGGCCGATCGCGACTACTCCGTGCGCAACGCTTCCATCGGATTCACGCGGGTGGCGCGGCGGGCGGGGACGAAGCAGGAGATCGCGGCGACCAACGTGAGCAGGCCGGCGACGACCAGGTAAATGAATGGATCGAGCGGTTTGACCTTGAACAGGATGTTTTGCAGCGCCTGCGCCGCCAGCACTCCGAGAAGGAGAGCGAATGCGCCGATGCCGAGGAAAAGGCCGATGGCCAGTTGCCAGGCGCCTTGTTGCATGACCATCCGGAAAATGCGTTTCGCGTCCGCGCCGAGGGCCATCCGGATGCCGAACTCCTGCGTGCGCTGGTTCACCGAGAAACTCATCACTCCGTAGAGACCAACGGCCGACAACAGAAAGGCGACGGCGCCGAAAATGGTGAACAGGTTCGCGGTCAGGCGATTCACGCCGAGAATTTCATCATGCAGACGCGCGGGCGTGCCGGCGAAGTAAGTGGGCAGATTGGAATCCAATTCGGCGATCGCTTTGCCCAGAACCGGACCCATGTTCGCGGCGTTCTGGCCGGCGCGCGGACGCACCACCATCGTGCAGAACTGCGCGGCGGGCGTGGCCGCTAACAACGGAACATAGAAGCCAACACTGTCGCGATCTGCATTGAATGGCCCCTGCATCAGCATGTCGGGCGCGACGCCGACGATCGTGCGCCACGGCTCCTGCTTCACCGGATTGAAGCGCCGTACCTGGCGACCGAGCGCACTCTGGTTGCCAAAGTATTTCCGCGCGAAACTCGCGTTCACAATCGCGACCGGTTGTTTCGCGTCGGAATCTTCGATCGTGAAATCGCGGCCCTCGAGGATCTTCAAGCCGAGCGAGCTGAAATAGCCGTCCGAGACTGACTCCGAGTTGCCGCGCGGCCGGTCGCGATCGGTCACGTAGGTTTGACCCTCGACTTCATACTGGCCGAAGTTCGCGAAAGTCATCCGGAACCGGTCGCTCATCGCCGCATCGACGAAGGCAGGATTGGCGCGGAGCGAGCGCAAAGCGCGAACAAAAAATTGATGCTTCGCGTCATCGGTTGGGTAATCGCCTTCCATCAGTCCCATCCGGGCGCTGTAGACGGCGTTTTCATCGTAGCCGTAATCCTGAGTGGTTTGGTTCCGAATCGACTTGATCTGCAGGGTCGCGGCGATAAGCAACGCCGCCGTCATTGCGATCTGGCCGATGACCAGGACCCGCGTAATCACGTTCACCAGGCGGCTGCTGTTCCCGCGCCCGCCTTCTTTCATCATTTCCGCGGCGTTCCCCCGGGAGCTCAGAATCGCGGGGATGAGCCCGGACACGAGCGTCGCGAAGAGGACGATGCCGAGGGTAAAAAGCAGCACTTTCCCGTCGATGGTGAACTGGACCCAGTAGGGCAGCGGGAACGGCAGAGCGTTCGTTGTTCGGACAAGCATGCTTACCGCCCACTCGGCGAAGAACACGCCGACGATCGCGCCCATCGCGGCCACGAGGAAACTTTCCGTCAACATTTGACGGACCAGACGCCAGCGGGTGGCTCCGAGTGCGCCGCGAATGGCCAGTTCCTTGGCGCGCAACGCGGCCCGGCCAAACTGCATGTTCATCACGTTCACGCAGGCAATGACCAGAACGAGAACTACCGCGCCCAGCATGGCGTAGATAATCTGGCGCAGTTGCGGACCCGTGAACGAATTCAGGAGCGGCTGGACGCTGGCCGCAGTCAGGTGCTCATTCGTTTTCGGGTTGTCTTTTGCGATCCGTTTGGCGAGCCCGGAGAATTCCGCGTTCACCTGGTCGAGCGAGACGCCGTCTTTCAAACGAGCGAGAATGGCCGGTGCTGAATTGTTCGCGCGCGGGTCCTCGCGATGAACGAGCGGAAACTCATTGTAGAGTGGGACCCACAGTTGTTCCGCCTGCGGGAACTTAAAGCCTTCGGGCATGACCCCAATGATCGTGGCTGCCTTGCCGTTTATTCGCACTGCTTGCCCAACAAT
>JBEEHI010000178.1:0-5023 GCA_041167305.1 Verrucomicrobiota bacterium | reverse complement strand
CAAGAAGAATCGTGGAACGGTGACCGAGCGATTCCGGGCAACCGAGCTGACAAACGGGGAAGGCGCACCCTCCTGCTCGTAATCCTGGTTTAATGATCGCGATCGCTCCCAGGATCATGAGCAAGATCAGGATCAGGAGCAGGAAAAAAGAAGTGCTCGGGGGGGGACTTGAACCCCCATGCCTTACGGCATACGCCCCTCAAACGTACGTGTCTGCCATTTCACCACCCGAGCGTGTGGAGCGGGATAAATGGTAGATGGTTGATGAGGCCTCGCAAGTCCTCATTGCCGTTTCCCTCATGCTCCTGCTCCTGCTCTTGATCGTGATCCTAATCTTTCCGGAGAGATTAGGAGCAGGATCATGATCATGAGCAGGACAAAGCGGGGAAGTTGATTCTCCGGGACCGACTCCGCAGAGTGGGGAATGCCGGCGGACGAAGAGTGGATCAAGATCGATCTCCACATCCACACCCTCGACGATCCGAAGGATGCGCTCGATTATTCCGCGCACGAATTGCTCGATCGCGCGCGTACCCTGGGATTTCGGGTGCTGGCGATCACGCTCCATGATGCGGTGTTCGATCGGGCGGAAGTTTTCGCGGACGCGGCGAGCATGGGAATCCTTCTAATCCCGGCAGCGGAAATGCGGCTCGAAGGCGCGGACGTTATCCTGCTGAATGTCGCGCCGGAGGAAATTGAGTCGCTCCGTACCCTGGCTGATCTGGTCGCGCTCCGGGCCCGGCGCGGTCCGTCGCTGTTCACGATCGCTCCGCATCCGTTTTATGTCCTCGGCGGTTCGATCGGGGAAAAGCTGCTGGAGAGGATCGATTGTTTCGACGCGATCGAGCTCTGCCATTTCTGGAGCCGCTGGTTTAATCCGAACCGGCGCGCGATTGAAATCGCCGAGCGCTTCGGCAAGCCGCTCATCGCCACCTCGGATGCGCATCAGCTCCATGCCTTCGGCTCGAACTACACGAGCATTCCACCGCTGGCGGCGTTGAGCGTGGAAAATGTGATCGAAGCTCTCCGGAACGGGCCGCTTCGCCTGACGAACCCGCCCTGTTCGTTCATCGACCTGATGAGCACGGTTTATTTCGTTTTTTTCGCCCACCCGTGGCGGCGAAAAAAACGAGGATGGAAGATTGAGGATGGATAATGGTCATCCCGAGCGGCCCAGACGGCGAGGGACCTCACAGTTGGAAATTGCCGCTACCGCGAAAATCAACGCGCACACTGACGGAGAACGCCCGTCGTAACGCGAAAGTGATTGAGCGCATGAGAGGTCCCTCGGCGCGCTTCGCTGCCTCGGGATGACACGCGTTCTGTTATTCTGTATTCTCGCTTCAACCCTTGAGTCCGAACACGAAACCTGACAAGAGTTAATCCCGACATGAAAAAAATCGCGTTTGTTTTGCTCATCGGTGCACTTGCCCTCGGCGGCTGCGATGCCTTCAAGTCTAAGAAAGATACCAAGAAGCCGGGTGTGAAAGACCGGGCTAAAGCGGAATTGCGCGAGGAGAATGCGGACGTGGATTTCCAGGCGTTCGTCGGCCGATTGAGGAAGGCGGTCGCCGCGCATGACGTGAATGGGATCGCGGCCATGATGACGGAAGATTTCGCCTATGTCCTCGGGAAAACGACTGCGGAAGATCGCAAGGGCGACGGCGTCTTCAAATACTGGGATGAAAACAATCTCTGGCCGGAGCTGGAAGGAATCATGACCGAGCGCTTCGCGAAGAAGGGCGAATTCTGGGTCGCTCCGCCGCAGTTCGCCGATCCGACGCTCAATTACGACGGCTACCGCGTGGGAATCCAGCGGGTCAAGGGAAGCTGGAAGTTTGTGTATTTCGTGAACGGGTGACGAGGAGTGATCAGGGACCAGTGATCAGTGATCAGCAAGAACCCTGAAAAATTAGCGCCGGGAAAATCTGATCACTTGTCACTGATCACTGATCACTTCCTTGGCCTTCCCCATCGCCCGCCATTCGTGTTCGTGCGAGAGGTGATCAACTGCGAGCCGGGCAGATCCATTAACGCCCGCACGGTTTTCGACGCGGACGATCCCATGTTCGCCGGACATTTCCCCGGCAATCCGATCGTTCCCGGTGTGATCCTGACCGAGGCGCTGGCCCAAACCGCGGGGATCGCGGCGGCTTCGGGTTATCCGGAAACGGCCCGGCCGCTTTTCCTGCTTTCGGCGATCCGGACCATGAAATTTCTTCAAGCAGTCCGGCCCGGAGATAGGATCGATCTGCATGCGGAGAAGATCGCCGGGACCGAGACGCTGTTGCAATTCAAGGTCAGCGCGAGCGTGAACGGCGCGGCCGCGGCGGAAGGCCAGATTGTCCTCAGCGTCGCGGCGGACTTTGCGCGCGCGCCGGAATAGCGCATCGTTCCGCAGGGCAAGGATGCTAACGAAATCCATATCTGAAGGCCGGTTCGCGATCGTCATCCCGGCGTGTGACGAAGAGGAGTGCATCGGGCGCGTTCTCGAGGAGCTCTTCGCGGTGATCGGCCCGGAGAAATTTGTCGTCGCGGTCGGGGTCAACGGTTCATCGGACCGGACGGCGACGTTCGCGCGGGAACATGGCGCCCTGGTGGCGGAAACGCGCCAGCGCGGATACGGCTACGGTTGCCAGGCTGCGATTGATCTCGCCACGGCGGCTGTCCCGCAGGTGCGCGCCTACATTTTTTTCGCGGGCGATGGCGCGAGCGATCCGCAGGATGTTCGCACCCTCGTGAAGGCGTACGAGCAGGGATACACGTTCGTGCTCGGCGCGCGCACCGCTCGATTGCGGAACTGGCGCACGATGCGCGTCTCGCATGTGATCGCGAATTTTTTGGTGGCTCTTTGGTGCGGGATCCTGGCGGGCCGCTGGTTCAAGGATCTGGCGCCGGTGCGGTTGATCGACCGGGAGTTGTTTGAAGCGATCGCGCCACGCGAAATGACCTATGGCTGGACGATCGAACCGCAGATCGCGGCGGCAAGATTGGGCGCGCCGATCTGCGAAGTCACCGCGAGCGAACGTCCGCGGTTGGCCGGCAGGCAGAAAGTGTCGGGGGTAACCTGGCGGCGAACGTTTGCGATTGGCTGTCGCATTCTGGCGGCGGGCTGGCGGGCGCGGGTGCGCTTTGGCCGGCTGGCGAACGTCGAGCCGAATCTGACGCAAAAGCCCCTGGTCGCGCAACCGCAGCGCGGAATGTGACCCTGGCGATGTGGGCCCGCGGATTTTTGTTCGCGGCTTTTTTTCTCGTTTCGAGCTGCTCCTTTTTTCCCCGGCAGCCTCCTTTGCCGCGCCGGGCGGCGATCGAACCTACCGGTAGCGGCGAAAAATTCGCCAGCCTCATCGAGGGCGCGGACATCATCTATTTTCCCAGCGAATCCGTCGTGCTCGATTCGCGCTCGGAAGCCGCCTGGAAATTGCTCGAGGCCCTGCGGCGGGCCGGCGGTTCGTTCGCGCTTGGCTGGGACCTGGTGGGGCGCGAAGACGAGCATCGCGCGTTCCTGGCGGAGGCCGGCAAGTCAGGCGCCGAGATTTTGCGGCTCCGCGCGCCGGCGCAGGCGGAGGAGGATGAAACATCCCGGGGATTCGAGCCGCCTCCCGGCGACTTCGAAAGATTTGTCCGGCGGTTCTCAACGCGCGACCCCAGCGAAGCCAGGCTACGCGAGGCCTATGAAGCTGCGTTACGCGCTCAACAATTTGCCGCCGCGAAAATTTCCGCGCATTTCCGGGAGCATCGCGGAGAAAAAATCCTCGTGTTCCTCCGGCGCGATCACCTCGGCCCCGATCGCGGTGTTCCTTACTTCGTTGCCCAAAAAACAAAGGCGCGGCAATTGATTCTCAAACCGGAACGCCATCGGGAACCGGGACTACTGACGCGGAACTGAGGGCGTTGGCGTCGGCGTGGGCTGAACACGCGGCATTTCGAGATCGTAAATCGCGCCCCAGTCGCCCGAGGCGACGAGCGCCGATTCGCGCTCCCAAGGCCGCGTGCTCTTGGCGTAGTTACCGGTTTCATTGCGGCCCCAGAACAAATAGCGGGCGTGTAGGGAACGAGCAAGGTCCTTCCAATTCGGCGCGCCAAGCATCAGGTTCCGTAACTTTTCTTCGGTCTTCGCGAAATCGAATCCCTGGGTCCAGAGATGGCCCGGGTAACCGAGCACCATTTTTCTTCCTTGGAGAAGGACGGGATGACCCCAAATCGGGTGACCGGCGAAACGCGCGTCGGCCGGCAGTTTCTTAACCACCGCCCCGACGTTATCCAACTCGTAACGATCGGCGATGCCGAACCCGGTCTTATTGGCGGCCAGTCCGCCAAACAGGGTGATAAAACCGGAAGCGAAGAGGGCGACGTAAACCACTGCCCGGAGAGGAATGGGCCAATGCACGAGCAAATCGGTCCAAAGAAACGGAACAATGATGAGGTAAGCCCAGACGATGATCTTGATGTTGTCCCATTCCCACGGCGCCAGCTTCACGAAGTAACCAAGCAGGAAGATGGCAATAGCTGGGATGAGGAAGGCAACGGTCGCCGAGATTTTGAAGTCCGGATTCCTCGCCTGTTTCAAGACGGTGAGCGCTGTAATGCCCACGAAGAAAAGAACCAGCGGAACCCAGGCGCCGAAGTTCACCAGCCAGAACTGAAGGAAAGGCATGGCCATGTCATTTCCTGGTTGGTTAACCCAACCGGGAAACCATTTGATAAAGGAACCGGCGTGGAAGTAATCGGTAGTTATCCAGACACAGAAAGTAGCTGGCAGCAGCGCCAGAGCCACCGTCTGCGCAGTGGCTTTGCGCGCGCTCCAATCGCCGAGGACAAAAAGAAAGGCGAGAACGACGGAGAGCGCGATGAAGGTGTGCGAGTGATACAGCGGCATCGTGGCGTAGAGCGAGACCTCGAGCCAAAGGGGCAGGGGAGCGCGGCCAGTAACAGGCGCAACCGATTCTCCATCGCTTTCTGGCGGCCTGACCCGGGCAGGTTCATCGTACTCGGGAAAAAACTTCGCGCGCCATTGGTAGAG
>JBEEHI010000177.1:0-11036 GCA_041167305.1 Verrucomicrobiota bacterium | reverse complement strand
GCGCCCTTCTTCCGTTTCCACGCCTGCAATCAAGCCTGCGTCCACCAATTACGCGGCACCTTCGATCGCAATTCGCTGCAGCGTTAATTTAGCGTCTCGCTTATTCGAGCGCGTAGACTTCGACAAGAGCGACGCCGCTAGTGGCGTTCACGCCTTGAACGACCGCCGTGTAATTTCCGGGTTGGAGCGTGACAATGAGCGCGGATTCCGCGGGATCATCCGGGGCGAACCCGCTATTCAATAATTCGGTGGTTTGGTCGGCTGTGATTACGCCGCCGATCTGCGTCGATTGCCAGTCATCATTTCTAGCAATTACGCTACCGGCGTCATGCAATTCCAGCTGCGGATTTGCCAGGGTATTGGCAATGCCAAAGCGCTTGAGCGAAGGGCCCAGCGCTCGAACGACAACTTTGGTGGGCTGTTTGACAATAATAATGCCGCCGATCATCGCTTGCTCAGCCGGTTGCACGAATCCGCGGGTGCTAATGTTTCCGAGCCTCGCCGGACTGCCGCGGTCGCTGAGATCATAGACCTCCGTCATTCCAATGCCGGTTGAACCGCCGACGCCGCGCACGATGGCCGTGTAAGAGCCGGGAGCAAGCGTTGCAATTATCGCCGATTCCGCCGAGTCGGACGGCGCCAGGCCGCTGTTCTGAATCTCCTGGACCTGGTCGCTTGCTATTACGCCACCGACCTGGGTCGTTTGCCAATTGTCATTAAGGCCAATGGTCCCGTTGTTGTCATGGAGCTCGAGCTGGGGATTTGCGAGGGCGTTGGCCACGCCAAATTTTGTCAACGAAGGCCCGATGGCTCGAAGCAGCACTCGCTTGGGAGCGCTTCCCTGAATGACAAAACCGCCAATCAGCACGTTTTCACTCACACCGACGTTCAACCGGGTTGAGATGTTTCCCAGAGTCGAAGCGGCATACACGACCTGACCTCCGGTAAGGGTGCCGGTCGAGGATTGGCCGTTTGTATCCCCGCTATATTCGGCGGTGATAATGTGGATGCCGATCGCGAGAGAAGAAGTCGAATAGCTCGCTGAAGCCATTGCATTCAACGCGACAGGCGATCCGAGATTCGCGCCGTTGTCTTTAAATTGGATAGTTCCAGTACTGCTGCCAATGCTGGAAACGGTTGAGGTAAAGGTGACGGTTTCACCTTTTTCCGACGGATTCAGGGAAGAGCTCACTGCAACGGAAGAATACGCCTTCGCATCAGAAAGCTCAGCGCTCGCGAGAGCGCCGGAAGATCCATATCCGCCGGCCACCAGGACCTTGCCGCTGGGTAGCAAATTCGCCGTGTGACGGTAACGTCCAGTGTTGAGGTTATCGGCCGACCTCCAGCTACCGCTACTCGGATCGTACAGCTGGGCACTTACGAGGGGTCCGCCATTGCCAGATCCCCCAACGAGAAAAACCCTACCATTAGGAAGCAATGTGGCTGTGGCACCGTAACGTGCGGTACTGAACATGCCGGTCGCTGTCCAGCTTCCACTGGCGAAATCGTAGAGTTCTGCGGTCGCGAGGGACCCGGCGGAATTCGATCCTCCAGCGACGAGTACCTTGCCATTTGAAAGTAGGGTTGAAGTATGAAAGGAGCGAGCACCACCAAGGCTGCCGGTCACTGTCCAGTTTCCCGTTGCCGGATCGTAGAGCTCTGTGCTAGTGGTGGCGCCAGCGTTGAGAAATCCGCCCGCGACCAGCACCTTGCCGTTCGACAGCAAAGTCGCTGTATGATCTTGTCGGGCCGTATTTAGGCTACCGGTTAAGGTCCATTGTCCGTTAATTGGATCGTACAATTCGGCGCTCGCGAGAACTCCGTTGGCGTCAAAGCCTCCTACAACAAGCACCTTGCCGCTGGGCAGCAAAGTCGCTGTAAAATCATGGCGTGGCGCGTGTAGACTGCCCGTAGCCGTCCACGTCTCCGTTGGAGGATCGTATAACTCCGCACTCGTGGCGGGGCCATCTCCTCCAACCACAAGCACTTTGCCGTTGGAAAACAAGATTGCCCTGTGGTCATGGCGTGCCGTATTCATGCTGCCCGTGGCCGTCCAAGAACCGCTCATTGGATCGTAGAGCTCCGCTTTCTTGCTCTCGAAATTAACCGTCTCAGCTCCTCCAGCGACTAGGACCTTGCCGTTGGAGAGCAAAGTTCCGGTGTGGAGGAACCGAGCGGTGATAAGACTCCCCGTGTAATCAAACGCAGACAACATCGCGGCACTGAAAAGCAGAGTCGTCGCTGCCAGCGTCCGCATCAGTGTGTTTGTTTTCATCATTGTGAGGAACCGGCAATCGCCGGGCGTCGACAACCGGAGGGAAGGATATACAAAAACAGCCGTAGTATCGAACCTTTTTACGTAATGTCTGCTCTCACGAACTGCGCGGCACTTTCGATCGCGATTCGCGCCAGCGGTGAGCGGCGCTGGTGCAGTCAACGCGACGGCAACGAACGCCTGCGCGAGCTCGTCAGGGCCAAATCGAATTCAAGAGTGCGGCGAGCCGATATCCTCCCCAAGCCACTCTCTGTCGAGTGACCTTAATGCCTTTGGTCTTGTAGGCTGAGCTGGGCTCCATGCCGTTGCTAACGCCGTTGTAAGCAACGCTTTTTGCCAGGCTAAAACTCTCGTTTGCCCACGCGGAAAAGTTAAACGGATCATTCAGTTTTATCGCGGGGTCGGTGGCCGGATTGCCCGCTATCGCCGCGGCCGCTGCCGGAGGAATCGTGCTCAGAGACGGAGGCAGGAATTGAGGGGAAGGTCCGCCCTTCGGAAAACTTTCGAGGCCGCCGTCCCAGTAGCTGTGCAGGTTGATGCTTCGCAGATTCCCGTTCGGGTCGGTGATCTTGATTGTCACCAGATTTCCGCCGTGATCTCCGCCGGGAAGGGCGCTGCTGACTCTGTCGGTGCAATGCAGAGGCTGATGAATATCGCCCACGAAATGAATTATCAGCCGCAACGCCTGCGCCCGCGCGTTCTGATTGGTGCTCGTCTTGAGTATTTTTACATTGTCCCGGAGAGTGGTCACGATGTTCGGCACAACTATGGCCGGCAACGCCGTTCCATCGGTGGAAAACGACTTGTCGATGAAGTGAAGCGGTTTTAAGAAATCGAAGGCGGGAATTGATCGGAGATCGTCGGCCCAGTGCGACGCGCCAACGAAGTCTTTGCTCTTCGCTGATACGGCGGCCGGATTAATGGGGATGGCCAGCAGCGTTTTGACCTGCGCTTTTGCCCGGGGATTCAGCCGCGCGAAGGCGATTTGGGCCGTCATCATGTGCCCGCCGGGTCCCCAACCGAGTGATACGGACGGCGCGCCGAAAATGAGGCAGACGACACCAAGTGCGAATGCGTTTCTGAATACGCGGCGGGGATTAGGGTTTTTCATAGGGGATTTCTCCGGGGTTGAACTGACATCCAATTGCTAATCGAACCGCATCCTCCTGAACAGGAAGAAACCGCGGCCCGCAAATAACTTGCAACGGAGGGGGCCGCTTCTGATATTGCCCCGCTTTTCCTGACCCTATCGTCCAGTGGCCTAGGACACCGCCCTTTCACGGCGGTAACACGGGTTCGAATCCCGTTAGGGTCGCCATTTCATTCCGCCCGCATCATCGAAACGGAATGCCGATCTCACTGCCGAGCTGGGTGAGGAACTGCTTCAAGAACTGCGCGCGCTGCTGGGCGGCGGCTCGGCCGGCTGCGGTCTGCATCGTTTCGGCCAGCGTCAGTAATTTGGTGAAGAAGTGATCGATGATGCTGGTGCGGTCATCGGGGACGCGGGTGACGGGAAACGGTTCGGAAGAATTGTAAAACGGCGTCCCGTTCGCACCGCCTGTAATCAGGGTGCGAGCGATTCCCACCGCGCCGAGGGCCTCGAGCCGGTCGGCGTCCTGCACGACCTTTGCCTCGAGGGTCTGCGGCGCCACGCGAGCGGAGAAACTGTGGGCTTCAATCGCGTGCTCGATCGCGGGGATGTGCTCCGCGGGGTATCCGGCCGCACGGAGCAATGTGCCTGCGCGCTCCGCGGCGAGACGCGATGCCAATGAGCGTTGCGGTGAGGTCTTCGCGATCACGACGCAGTCATGCAGCCACGCTGCCGGCAACACGACGGCGAGATCGGCTCCCTCCGCCTCGGCAAGTTTCTTCGCATTCTCAACGACTCGCCGCACATGTCCCTCATCGTGTGCTGCGTCATTTGCGCTCTGCTCCTCGGCGAGGAGCGTCGCGAACCGGGCCTCCCATTCAGTTGTCTTCTCGATCATCATCCAATGTAGAACGTAATTGGGCGAAGTTGCAGAGCCCTTGACGGACTCGGCCGCGCTCCGACTTTGCCCGGTGTTTCAAGCCGAAGCCATCCGGCTCCGCCGCATTCTCCTGGATCTGCAAGGCATCTCTCCATTGCTGAACCTCGGTTCGTCGACTGGCCACTTCCGGGAAGTAATCCAGCCGCACATCGAGAGGGAATTGTTTGCGCCTTTGCGGGCGGCGGGCGTGAAGGTCGTTCACTGCGACCTGAAGGAGGATGAAGGTGTCGATTTCGCCGGAGACATCCTCGACCCCGCGGTGATCCGCCGCCTCAAGATGGGACAATTCAAATGCATTCTCCTTTCGAACCTGCTGGAGCATGTGCGCGACAGAGAGGCTGTCGCTTTGGCGTGCGAGGAGATCGTGGGCCCGGGCGGATTCATCCTGGCGACCGTGCCGTCGAGCTACCCATTCCATGCGGACCCGATCGACACCTATTATCGTCCGTCGCCCGCGGAGCTGGCGAAGACGTTCGGGAGGAGCGAGCTGCTGATCGGCGAGGAAGTGGAGGAGTCGACCTATGCCGAGGAATTGCGTGCGTGCGGAATCTCAGTCGGGGGCGAACTGCTGCGCACCGTCCTGTGGTCGCTCATTTTCTTCGTGCGGCCGCGAAGTGCGGCCGCACGCCTCCATCGATGGTTCTGGTATTCCAAGCCGCGCCGCGTCGCCATCGCGCTTCTGGCGGTGCGCGGACCGAGCGCTTGAATCCTGTTGCGGCGTCGTGCCTCCACGTTAGAATCGCCGTTCTCAGTGCCGGACTCCGGCGAGTGAAATTGAACGCGCACCTCAAAAAATTCCTCCTAAGGCGCGGCCGCAAGCTCCTCAAGAAGATCCAAACCTTGATGGGCCGGTATTCGCTCGTCGGCGATCATCAATTTTTCTCGCCCGCACAGTTTCCGTGGTCCAAGGAATTGGAAGGGAACTGGCTGACCATCCGCCAAGAGCTCGATGAAGTCCTGAGGCATCAGCAGGACCTGCCCAACTTTCAGGACATTTCTCCCGACCAGGCGCACCTTTCGAAGGAGGACAAATGGAAAACGTTTTTCTTCTTCGCCTACGGTTTGGAGGCGCCCGGGAACTGCGCTCGTTGCCCCCGCACCATCGAGTTGCTCAAGAAAGTCCCCGGCGCGAAAACGGCCTTCTTTTCGATCCTTTCGCCCCACATGCATATTCCGGCGCACTGTGGTCCGTACAAGGGAGTGATCCGCTATCATCTCGGTTTGATCGTCCCCAAACCCGAAGCCCAATGCCGGATTCGGGTGGGGGAAACCATCGCGCACTGGGAGGAAGGCAAAGGGATGCTTTTCGACGATACCTTCGAGCACGAAGTCTGGAATGACACCGACGGCATCCGGGTTGTTTTATTTATGGACGTTTTGCGGCCCCTCCCTTATTTTGTCGGCCTGCTCAATCGAGTAATTATCAAGGCAATCGCGGCATCGCCCTTCATTCGCGACGCCAAAAAGAACCATGAGGCGTGGGAGCGCCGCATGGACCAGATATGGAGTTGATTCAACAGCGCGCCGGGCTCAATCTAGACGCCTTTATATTAGTATGAGAGGAGACGACGATGGGGCTGAGGCCGAACTGAGCTTTGACGAGACGCTCGGCCTTGGCGATTTCGTTGCGGGCGAGCGCGATGAACCATTGGCTCCGCCCGCCGGATTTACGGAATGGCGGCGGAAGGGGGCGATCTGGGCGGCGAGCCTTTACGAACCGGACATGCTTGGGTCCGCGGACGCCCGCACCACGATCCAGTATGGCGGCCAGTCGCAGCCTGTAATCAATCTTTGTTCCTACAATTACCTCGGACTGGCTAATCACCCGAAAGTGATCGAGGCCGCCCACGGCGCGCTCTCAAAATACGGAATGGGCGCGTGCGGTTCGCCGACGCTCTCCGGCATGACCGATCTGCATCGGCAACTTGAGCGGAGCATGGCGGACTTTCTGGGTCGCGAGGATGCAATGCTTTTCAACAGCGGTTTCGGCGGCGCGCTCGGAACGATCTCGGGATTGTTGCGCAAGAACGACGTGGCGGTTTTGGATAACCGGTCGCATCTCAGTCTCCGTGATGGTGCGGTGCTATCGCGCTGCCGGCTGGACCGTTTCGAGCATAACGATCCCGCCTCTCTCGATGCGGCGCTAACCAAGCGAAAAGGGAAGCGCGCGCTCGTCATCGTCGAGGGGATTTATTCCATGGACGGTGATCTCGCGAACCTCGATCAGCTCCTTCACATAGCCGAGTCGCATAATGCGAGCATCCTTATCGACGAGGCGCACTCGATGCTGGCCTGCGGCAAGAATGGACGCGGCGCCGGCGAACTTCTGGGAGTGGAGGACCGCATTCAGCTCGTCTACGGCACGTTTTCAAAAGCGTTCGGAGCGCTGGGCGGGTTTGTCGCCGGGCCTAAGGAGACGCTGGATTACCTGCGCCTCTACGCCCATTCCTACGTCTATTCCTGCGCGCTTCCACCGGTGGTGATCGGCGCCATTCTGGAAGCGCTGAAAATTGCGACCCGAGAGCCCGACCTGCGAACCCGTCTCTGGGAGAACGCCGATTATTTCCGCGCTCAGGTCAACAGCCTCGGCATCGATACCGGCGATTCCACGACGTACATCATGCCGCTCGTCGTCGGAGATCGCGGCCGGATGTATCAACTGGGTCACGAACTTCGCCGCCGCGGGCTTTTCGTTGCGCCGGTCGATTACCCGGCGGTGCCGGAAGACCGGATTTGTTTCCGCGCCTGCGTGACCGCCAACCATACCCGGGCGGATCTGGATGAGGCGCTGAACATTCTTTCCGACGTTTTCGTTCCCGCTGTTCCCGCCGCGATGCAGCACGCCTAACCGCGCCGTCATGCAGCGGGACGCGGTCGAAGCGACTTACAAGTCGCGAGAAATCGAAGGATTCCTCGATCTTCATTTCTATCGCAAAGTCGGTTTCCAGTTGGCGCGTTTCTTTGCCTGGGCGGGTTTTACACCCAATGGCGTCACAGTTCTTGGAACGCTGATCGGCATCGCCGCCGGCCATCTTTATTTCTATCGAGACCTGGCGACCAACGTCGTCGGGATGTGTCTCCACGTTTTCGCAAACGCGATGGACAATGCGGACGGCCAGCTCGCCCGTTTGACGAACCGCCACAGTCCGAGCGGCCGCGTCCTGGATGGCATTGGCGACAACCTGATTTATGCGAGCGTTTATGTGCATCTTTGTTTGCGCTATCTGGCCGGGGGCGGGTCGCATGGAATTTGGCTGGTCGCCCTGCTGGCGGGCCTGAGCCATCGGTTGCAAAGTGAGACTGCGGAGTTTTGTCGGGACGCCTATCTGCGATTCGCCGTCGGAAAATTGGGCTCGATCGAGTTATCGTCCGACCTGCGACCAAAATATGAGGCGGTGAACTGGCGGACTCATTTCTGGCAAAGACTATTACTCAAGCTCCATCTGAGTTATGTCCGGGAACAAGAGAAGTTATGCCCTGGTCTCGTGCGCTTGGAAGAGACCGCGCGCAGGACTTTCGCCGCGGGTGTGCCACCAGCGTTTCGAGATCGCTACCGGGAAATGAACCGCGCCATGATCAGTTCCTTTTTTCTCTTCCGGACGAACACGCGAATGCTTTTGCTCTTTGTGCTTCTCTTCCTTGCGCAACCCGTCTGGTATTTCGCAGTTGAATTGACTGCCCTGAATATTCTCCTCGTTGTTCTCGCCTTTCGACAGAATACAATCTGCCGCGAATTGGAACCGCTGATGACCAAACATGCCTCCGATTGAAATTACCCAGGTAAATTCGCCGAAGGAACGCGACGCCTTCCTAAAATTTCCCTGGAAGATTTATTCGAACGACCCGGCGTGGGTGCCTCCGCTTCTGATCGAGCGCAAAGAATTCCTCGATCGGAAAAAACACCCGTTCTACGAGCATGGCGACGCCGCGCTCTTCCTCGCTCGGTCCGGCGGCGAGATCGTGGGGCGGATCATGGCGAGCGACGATCCGAACTACAACGCGCACCACGGAACGAACGTCGGCTGTTTCGGTCTGTTCGAATCGATCGACGACCAGGCAGTGGCCAAGGCGTTATTCGACGCCGCGGCGGATTGGCTGCGGCGCAAAGGCCGCGACGAGATCATGGGCCCGATCGATTACTCGACGAATTACGTCTGCGGCTTGTTGATCGATGGATTTCAACATCCACCGATGCTCCTCACTTCCCACAACCCTCCGTATTACGGGGCCCTGATTGAGGGATGGCGGTTCGAAAAAATAATGGACCTTTACGCCTGGTGGTTCGCGGATCCCGCGGAAGCCGCGGTCCGTCTGCGGCGCCTGGCCGACGCCATGAAAAAGCGACGACGCGAGGTGGTGACGATTCGGCCGGTGAAGATGCCCGACATCATCGCGGAGGGCCGGAGAATTCGCGACATTTACAACGAAGCGTGGCGCAACAACTGGGGCTACGTGCCGTTCACCGAGAACGAATTCGATTACATGACCAAGGAGCTGAAGCAACTGGTTGTTCCGGAGCTCGCCCTTATCGCCGAGATCGGCGGTCAACCGGTGGGATTCATCCTGGCCATACCCGACATCAATGCTGCGTTGCGCCACGTCAACGGACGGTTGACCACGTTCGGTCTCCCGATTGGTCTGGCGAAGCTTCTTTATTACAAGGGCAAAACGAACCGGGCACGTCTCATCGCCTTGGGGGTGGTCCCGAAGTTCCGCCGGCACGGAATCGCGGAAATGCTCGTGCTGCGAGTGATCGAGGAGGGAATGCACAAGCGCGGATTTATTCCCGAGTTGAGTCTCACTCTGGAAAGCAATTACATGATCAATCGGTTCCTCGAAGCGATCGGCGCCAAAAAGTACAAGACCTATCGGATCTATCGCCGTGGATTGAACGACGCGGATTCTCGATGAACCAACGCTAACGCGTTTCGGCTTCGGACGCGTGCGTGACGAAATGGGTGAGCGCGAGACTCTCGCCAGTGAGCTTCGACACGATGCGGAGCACGGCCCAGTAAATGGCGAGTCCAGCGATCAGCGCCGCGGTGAGACGGATCGGTGGCGCTAAAGGAAGAGCCAGCAAAGCGAAGGCGACAGCGACACTGACCGCGGCGGCGAGAAGCGGAGCTGCGCTGTGGTGCAAAGGAACGGCGATGCCAAAATTGGAGCGCAAGAGCTGGCGTCGAGTGAGCGCCGCCGCGACCGTGCCGAGCAACGCAGCCAAGGCGGCGCCGTTGACGCCGTAGCGTGCAATCAAAGGCACGGCGGCTATGCAATTCACGGCCGCGCCTGCCGCGGTGATCCACAAAATGATTTGAGGCCGGCGGTAGAAAAAGATCAGATCGCTGACCCCGTACGCGCCTTGAATGCCTTCCGTCGCGCCCAGCATCAGCATCGCCCAATAACCGGCCGCGAATTCCGGACCGATCCAACGGAGCAACGGCGCGCCCACGATGAAGAGCGCGATCAGGACCGGAAGCTGAATTGCCAGGATCAGGCGCGTTGCGGAAGCGGTTGCCTGCCCGGTCTGGATAGGCCCGGCAAGAGTCAGCGTCTTGGAAACGATCGGCGTGAGCAGGCTATCAAAACTCTGGCGGACCTGGCGGATCGGCGTCCGGATCTGTCGCGCCATTCCGTAAATGCCGGCCGCGGATTCGCCGAGGAACGCGCCGACGAGATAAAGATCGAGGCGCCCGGCAAGCGCGTTGGCAAAGTCGCTCAACGTCGGCAGCGAAGTGTCGCGCACGTTTTGGAAGAAGTGGACGGGAGCGAGATGGTAGGTCCGGAGGGAGAACGGCCCAAGACAGCGCCGCACTGCGACGAGTGAATAGACCACCGCGGCAATGGTGCCGGCCCAGTATCCGATGATGAGGCCGGTGGTCTGGTAACCGGCTGCCCACGCGATCCCCGAGGCGATGACGCCGGCATACGGCTCGATGATTGAGCGCGCCCAAACCTGGTGGCGCATCTTGTGGGTCCAGCGCGTGGCGGCGAGAAGGAGATCGAGCAACGATTGGCCGAGGATCATCGGTGCGAGCAGGAACAAGGCGGCGGCGGTGTTGCCGGCGATGAGCGAAGCGGGCGCGAAGGCGACGGCGAGCATGATTGGAGCGGCGCAGAGAAAGCTGGCGACGAAAACCAGGACGATGCCGTCGAGCACGATGTGTGGCGGCGAGCGCAGATGATGTCCTTCGTCGAGCAGTTTGAAGAGCTGACGCTTCATCCCCGCGCCACCGACAGTGACGGCAAGCTCGACCACCGCGACGGCAATACTGAACGCGCCGAACAACGCGACGCCGAACAACCGGCCAGCGATGAAGACGAAGAGCAGCCGCGCGGCGAGGCGGATCACGAAACCGAGCGCGGCGGAGCTGGTGCCTCGGAGGATCAGGCGTTGCGCGGTGGAGGTCATTATTTTCGGCTTGTATCCGCGCGGGCGGCGGTCGACCAAGACTCATGTCCGCGCGCGAAGACGATGAGCATACGCCAGTCGCCGCAGTCTTTCGCAGTGCCGTGTTCAACGCATCCGAGCGCTTCATCCAGGACCAGGCAGCGGCGCTGACTCGTTGGCGACCGCTTGTCGTGGGGCTCGAGCGGAAAGGCGAAGTGATGCCGCAGTTGCGCGAAGGAATGATCGCGGCGGAGAGCGCAGGCGAACGGCTGGCATTTCGTTTGCGCGGGCGCGGTGGACGCATCGAGGCAGAGTTGCGGGCCGCGCGTCCGGCGTTGATCCA
>JBEEHI010000176.1:0-6682 GCA_041167305.1 Verrucomicrobiota bacterium | reverse complement strand
TGTATCCCGAGCAAGGCGCTCCTCACTTCGAGCGATCATTACGTCTTCGCGAAAAAGGAAGCGACCAAACACGGCATCGTGTTGGAAAACGTCGGGCTCGATCTGGCGAAGATGCTGGCGCGCAAAGACAAGGTCGTGAAGACCATGAATGGCGGCGTGAAAATGCTGATGAAGGGCAACAAGATCACGACGTTCCAGGGCCTCGGTACCGTGACCGCACCCGGCCGCGTCGCCATCAAGCCGGACGAGGGCGACAGCCAGGAAATCGAGACGAAGAACGTTGTTATCGCCACCGGCAGCGTGCCGGTCGAACTGGCGAACATGAAATTCGACGGCGACGTGATTGTCAGCAGTACGGAAGCGCTCACTTTCGAGAAGGCGCCGGAAAAACTGCTGGTCATCGGCGGGGGCGCGATTGGGCTCGAGCTGGGTTCGGTCTGGAGCCGGCTCGGATCGGAAGTGATCGTGCTGGAATTTCTGCCGCGGATCGCGCTCGGGTTCGATCTCGAGCTGGCGAATCTCTTGCAGAAATCGCTGACCGCTCAAGGCATGGCGTTCCATCTCCAGACCAAGGTCAGCTCGGTGAAAGTCGAGAACGGCCGCGCGATAGCGACCGCGACCAAGGGAGAAGAAGAACTGAAATTTGAAGCCGATAAGGTGCTGGTGTCCGTCGGCCGCCGGGCTTTTGCGAAAGGCGTCTTCGGAGAAAAGCTTGGCGTTGCCCTGGACGATCGGGGCCGGATCAAAGTGGACGAACACTTCAAGACCAACGTCGAAGGCATCTACGCGATCGGCGACGTCATCGCCGGCCCAATGCTGGCGCACAAGGCCGAGGAAGAAGGCATTGCGTGTGTCGAGATGATCGCCGGGAAAGCCGGCCACGTGAACTACGAGGTGATACCCGGAATCATCTACACGAATCCGGAGCTGGCCGGTGTGGGTCTCACGGAAGACGACGCGAAAGAGAAGGGGATCAACGTTCGGGTCGGGAAGTTCCCTTTCCGCGCCAACGGCCGCGCGGTCGCGAACGAAGACTACGAAGGCATCGTGAAATTCGTTGCCGACGCGGAGACCGACCGCATTCTCGGCGCGCACATTCTTTCGCACGCCGCCTCCGAGTTAATTGCGGAAACCGTGGCCGTAATGGAATTCGGCGGTAGCTCAGAAGATCTCGGCCGCACCGTGCACGCGCACCCGACCCTGAGCGAGGCCGTGAAAGAAGCCGCGCTGAATGTGGAAAAGCGCGCGATCCACATCGGCAACCGGTAGCAGGCTAGTCGAGGCCGTAAGCCTCGACGACCGCGATGCCCGTCGAGTTACTCGCGCCGCGAACAACCGCGGTGTAATTCCCCGGCGCGAGATTCCGCACAATCGCCGACTCCAGATCGTGTGACGGCGGTACAGTCGTCGCTATGATTTCGGCTTCCTGGTCGGTACGCCAATTATCGTTGGCGACGATCAGGCCACCGTTGCCGTCATGGAGTTCCAAGGTCGGATCTTCCAGCCGTCCGGTCACTGAGAGCGAGGGGCCGATCGCGCGCACGATGATCCGGCGCGGGTTTTGCCCCAGGACAATCACTCCGCCGATCAGGACGTTGTCTCCCGTTTGGACAAGGCCGCGCGTCGAGACATTGGCCAGTTGCGAATCAGCGGTTTGATCCAGGTCGTACGCTTCGAATACACCGGTTCCGGCAGCGCCGTTCTTATCCCGAAGCACAACGGTGTACGAGCCGGGATCGATTATCCCCCAAAGCGCCGACTCGAGCTCGTTGCCCGGCGCCAGGCCGCTATCGATGACGTGCTGTTGGTTTGGATCGTTTCTCCAATTGTCGTTGGTCGCGAGCAATTCGCCGGAGGAACCGTGAACTTCGATCACTGGATCGGCGAGTGCGCCGGGCACTGACAGCGAAGGCCCCATCCCGCGAACGACCACCGTTTTCGACTGCGTTCCGGTAATGATGAATCCGCCTATCATGGCGTTGTCACCCGTCTCCACGCGACTGCGGCTCGAAATGTTTCCGAAGGTGGGAATGAGAAAAACGTTCCGAACCGATTCGGTGATGCTCTCCGAACCGCTGTCGGTGCCGCTGCGATAAAAACCGCGTGCGCGAATGTAAGAGTTCTGTCCGAGCCGCAGGTTCAATCCGGTCAGCGTCCAGGTATTGCTCCCGCTCTGCCGGATGCCATTGCCCAGGAAGGTGTAACTCACGTTATCGGTCGAACGCTCAAACGTAACGCGCGTGAGGAGTGGGCTGGAACCGCTGCGGGTCCAGGTAATCGTATTTCGGGTGGCGACGAGGTTTTGCAGGGCCGGCGTATCGTTCGTTAGGCGAGCGAAGGCACCCCGCGTTTCTCCCTGGACGCAACCATTTGGCGTGGGCCCACAAATTCCACCGACCGTGTACAAACTACCGCCGACCAAAATTTTCCCGTCTGCCTGCAGCGTGATCGAGTTGACGTTGCCGGCGGTATGCGAATCGAATGAGTCTGCCGCGCCGGTCGCGGGATCAAGCCGCGCGATCTTGGTGCGCGGTTGTCCGCCGATGGAGGTGAAATCGCCGCCGGCGAAAATTTTGCCGTCCGCCTGGACTGCGATGGTGAAGACGACCGTTTGATCTGCGCTCGGATCAAATGAGTCTGCCAGGCCGGCTGCGGGATCGAGCCGGGCGATCTTGTTGCGCGTCTGCCCACCGATGCTGTTAAACGAGCCGCCCACCAAAATCTTGCCGTCCGCCTGCAGCGTGATTGCCCAGACCGCAAAGCTCGCGTTCGGATTGAATGAATCCGCCAGTCCGGTCGCGGGATCGAGTCGGGCAATGTAATTACGCTGCTGTCCGCCGATCGATGTGAAATAGCCGCCCGCTAAAATCTTGCCATCCGCCTGCACCGCGATGGACTCGATTTCACCGCTGCCGCCGGTTGCGCTCGGATCAAAAGAGTCAGCCCGGCCCGTTGCAGGATCGAGGCGAGCAATATTGTTTCGCGACTGTCCGCCGATCGACGAGAATTGGCCGCCCACTAGAATCTTGCCGTCCGCCTGGACGACGATGGAACGGACGGAGGCGTTGCCACCGGTCGCGTTCGGGTCGAACGAGTCAGCTTGGCCGGTTACGGGATCGAGCCTGGCGATGTTGTTGCGCGGCTGGCCGCCGATGTTGTTGAAGAAGCCGCCCACTAAAATTTTACCGTCGGCCTGCACGGCGATCGCAGTCACGTACGGAGAATTATTGGCCCCACTCACGTTTGGGTTAAAGGCGGCGTCGGGCGTGCCGTCGGTGTTTAGTCGGGCAATGCGGCTGCGTGCCGTGCCCGCAACGGTGTTGAAAAGTCCGCCGATGAGAATTTTTCCATCCGGCTGCACGGCGGTGGCAAGGACCTGAAGAGCCCCGGGGACGACGTCCCCGATTGTCTGATCGAGTCTCCCGTCAGTTTCCATCCGGGCGATGTTGTTGCGCGTCGGTCCACCGATTCCGTTCGTCCCAGTGAATTGGCCGCCCGCCAGAATCTTTCCGTCTGTTTGAATCGCAACCGATGCGAGCATGCCGTTCAAGTTCGGATTGAACGAGTCAGCTGATCCCGTTGCGGCATCGAGGCGGGCGATACCTCCGTGTGGTTGTCCCCCAATGCTGTCGAAGGTGCCACCTGCCAAAATCCTTCCATCGGCCTGCACCGCGATCGAAAGCACCATGCCGTGCGCGTTTGGGTCGAACGAATCAGCCCGGCCGGTCGTGGAATCGAGCCGGGCCATATTGTTGCGTTGCTGTCCGCCGATGAAGTCGAACAGGCCGCCAGCAAAAATCTTTCCATCCGCCTGCACCGCGAGCGACCAGACAGTTCCATTCGCGTTGGGATCGAACGAATCAGCTGAACCGGTCGCGGAATCGAGCCGCGCGATCTGGTTGCGGTTCTGTCCGCCGATGTTCGCAAACTCGCCGCCCACCAGGATCCTGCCGTCCGCCTGGATCGCGATTGCACGGACAGTATGGCTCGCGTTTGGATTAAGGGAATCAGCCAATCCGGTCGTGGCGTCGAGCCGCGCGATATTGTTGCGCGTCTGTCCGCCCATGCTCTGAAAGTAACCGCCTGCCAGAATCTTGCCGTCCCTCTGGACTGCGATCGAAAAAACGGCGGCGCTGGCGTTCGCCTGCGGATCAAACGAATCGGGCTGGCCGGTGGTACCATTGAGCCGGGCCAGGCCATTTCGTGGCTGGCCGCCAATGCTGGTGAAACCGCCCCCAACCAAGACTTGACCATCCGCCTGCACCGCGATGGCGTAGACAGTGTTGTCTGCGTTCGGATCGAACGCGGTGTCAAGCGTGCCGTCTGGATTGAGTCGAGCGATGCGATTGCGTTGGACCGTCGCCCCGCCGTTAGGCGAAAGTGCCGTGAAATCTCCACCAACAAGAATTTTGCCATCGGGTTGAACGGCGACCGCCCAAACAGGGCCGTTCGCGTTTGGATCGAAGCCGTCGAGAGCGGATTGCCCTCGTGTAGGATCTGCCATGAACAACCACGTCAACAGCGCGGCGCCGGCGATCGAGAATTTAAGGGTCAAATATTTTGGAGAGGCGTTCATGTTTCTTTTTGGGCCGCTATTTTTACGTTCTACGTATTAAAATGCAAGTCACATTTTGGGGCGACGAGCACGGCGCGGGCGTGATTGACAAGTTCGGCCTCTTTCGGCAAATCGGCGTATGCTCCGTCGACTTGCTGTTCTGCTCGCGGCCGTCCTCGCCGCCGCGACGCTCAATGCTGCCTCGGAAATCGTCGTCGCGATCCGCTATCTTCAGGCGGAGGGCGAAAGCCACGCCCACCTTTTTCTCTATCGCGACGATGGCACCCTGTTGCGCCAGTTGACGAAAGAGAATTCCGGCCAGGACCTCGATCCGATGTTCGCGCCTGATGGCGAGACGATCGTCTTCACGCGAGAGATCGCCGAAAACAAATTCGAGTATTGGAGCGTGGAACCGAAGGGCAGCGGATTGAAGAAACTGGACGCTGAACCGGAATGGTATGCGAACACCAAGACCTCGCCTTATTTCGCCTGGCCGGAAATGGAAGGCTCGGGTGACGACGAAAGCGCTCCGGCTTTTGGCTCACGAACCCAGAAATTTCGCGCGCCGGATGGCTTCGTCGAGCTGGTCTTGCGCGAGGTGAAAGGCGACGAAGGCGATTCCGTGAACGGGCCCGAACACGGCAAGCATTATGTCCTGCGCGACCTGAAAACCAAGAAGTCGACGGAATTCCCCAAGATCCCGGGCTACGAAGGCGCGGTGGAGCAACTGCAACTAAAGGGAACGAAGGACGAACGCTTTCTCTTCGACCCGCCGCTGCGGCTCGCGTTTTTCGGCGTGCACCTCAACAGCACCGATGGCGATACGGATTACGCTCTTGATCTGACGAATCGCCGTTTCGTTCGCCTCTCGAAAAATTGGGCCGCGCCTTTTCCCTTGCCGGGCGACGGCGCGTTTCTCTCCATGACTTATGTCCGCTACGTGGACATTCCCGGCACGAAGAAGACCGCGAACTGCAGCTATCTCGAGCGATGGGACGCGAGCCTCAAGCCGCTCCGCTTCGCGCGTGAAGGAAGCGCCGCGGTCTGTTACGGCGCGTCGATGTACCGGCCGGGGAAAATGCCCGCGACGATCAACATTCGCAGGAGCGGCGATTGAACGGATCCGATCGTAGTTCGCGCGGAGCGACAATTGTTTTGTTGCTCGCGCTCGCGAAGCTCGTCTTCCATCTCCTGATCGCGAACCGCTACGGAATTTTTCGCGACGAACTTTATTACCTAGCCTGTTCCGAACATCTGGACGCCGGCTACGTCGATCAGCCGCCCCTGATCGCCTTCATCACCTGGATCGCGCGGCATCTTTTTGGCGAATCGCTTCTTGGTTTGCGCCTGCTGCCCGCGCTGGCTGGCGCGGCCACCGTTTGGCTGACTGGAAAACTTTCTCGCGAACTCGGCGGCGGCGTTTTCGCACAGGCGCTCGCCGCCCTGGCCGTCTTTGCCGCGCCGATCTTTCTCCTCATGCACCATTGGCTCACGATGAACGCGTTCGAGCCGCTGATCTGGATCGCGTGCGCCTGGTGCATCGTCCGCGCGATCGATCGCAATGAGCCGCGTTCCTGGCTCTGGTTCGGCGTCCTCATCGGCGTCGGGATGGAAAATAAATACAGCACCGCGTTTTTTGCCTTCGCTGTCGTCGGTGCGCTCCTGCTCACGCCGCAACGACGTCTCCTCGCGAACCGCTGGATCTGGATCGGCGCGCTTTGCTCGCTCCTGATTTTTCTGCCGAACCTGATCTGGCTCATTCGCCACGATTTTCCGTTCCTCGAATTGATGCACAACATTCGCGGCACTCACCGAGATGTCGTGCGCGGTCCGGTCGCGTTCATTGCCGATCAGGCCATGCTGATGAATCCAATTCTGTTTCCACTCTGGGTCGGCGGACTCGTCTGGCTCTTCCTGAGCCGGGAAGGGAGCCGCTTCCGCATTCTCGGTTGGATCTACGCGCTGCTCCTGGTCGCCTTCATCGTTCTGAAAGGAAAAAATTATTATCTTTCCGCCGCGTATCCGATGCTGTTCGCCGCCGGCGCCGTTGCGTTTGAGAACATCAGCCGCGCCCGGATGAGTTGGAGCCGCCCGGTTTACGTTGCGCTGATCGTCGTCGTGACCTGC
>JBEEHI010000175.1:0-26402 GCA_041167305.1 Verrucomicrobiota bacterium | reverse complement strand
CGGCCGGCGAACGGCGAGTCGTTCACCAAAATCCGCATCCGGATCGTAGGTGGATCGATGTCGACAAACTGGAGCGGCGGGTGTTCTTCGCGATCGGTCAGCGTCTCGCCGATGTAAACTTCTTCGAAGCCCGTGAGCCCGACGATATCGCCCACGCTGGCGTGCTTCAGTTCCACCTGTCCCATGCCGGCGAACGTGAAGAGGCCGGTCACACTCGCCCGTTCGCGGCGGCCGTCCCGGTGAATGCACACGATCGAATCGCCCACGCTCACTCGTCCGCTCACGATCCGCCCCAGCGCGATGCGCCCGAGGTAATCGCTGTAGTCTAAATTCGAAACCAGCATCTGGAAAAATGGCTCGGGCGAGACCGCCGGCGGCGGCACGTGCTTCACGATTGCCTCAAAGAGTGGCGTCATGTCCTCGCTATTTTCGTGCAGCTCGCGCATGGCAAAACCACTCTTGGCACTGGCGTAAATGATTGGGAAATCGAGCTGCTCATCGGTCGCCTTCAACTCCACGAAAAGGTCGAAGACGAGATCGAGGACCTTGTGCGGCCGAGCGTTCTCGCGGTCGATCTTGTTGATGACGACAATCGGCTTGGCTTTGTTCTCGAGCGCCTTGCGCAGGACGAAACGCGTCTGCGCCTGCGGGCCGTCGTGCGCGTCCACAACCAGCAACACGCCGTCCACCATCTTCATGATGCGTTCGACTTCGCCGCCGAAATCAGCGTGGCCGGGCGTATCAACGATGTTGATGCGGTAACCGTTCCACTGGAAGGCGGCGTTCTTGGCGCGAATCGTGATTCCCTTTTCGCGCTCGAGATCCATCGAATCCATCATCCGGTCTTCGACCTTTTGGTTGGCGCGGAACGTACCCGATTGGCGCAGCAATTGATCCACGAGCGTGGTCTTGCCGTGGTCGACGTGCGCAATGATGGCGATATTACGAATCTTGTCCATAGGACCGGTTTGTAGGGCAACCGCTTGAGTTGCCGCCGAAGGCAGGCGAAGCGCCCGCCCTACAATTTCGGAGCGCGGAATATGGCCGTGGGATACCGTTCCGTCAACGAGAAGCTCCGTCACGATATAAAAAGGCCTTTGGACATGAAGCATTCACGATGTCCTTCGCGGCCGATTGTCAGCGGCGCGCGCGTCAGTAGTGTGCCCCGATGTTAAAGAGATTCGCGGAGGAAAAAGTTTTCGGTTTAGCGGGACTCTTTTTGTTTTTTTTATTCATGGCCGAACAAATGAATGCACAAACTTCTCCCATCGCGACCGGGATCGAGGGCGTAATTTCTATCGGTCCCACCCACGGCGGGCCCATCCGCGCGGGGGAATCGGCTTCCGCGCCGCTGGCCAACGTCGCCTTTGTGGTCGCGGGCGGCGCCGGTGAGGTGGCGGCATTTACCACGGACGGTTCGGGCCATTTCCGGATCCCGCTCGCTCCCGGACGCTATTCGATCAAAGCAAAAAAGCCAAAAGCCCGATTCCCGCGTTGCGGGCCATTTGAGGTGGAGGTAACTGCCGCGGGCTTTAACCAGGTAACGTGGGAGTGCGATACCGGCATGCGATAGGATCGGCGGTCTGGCAGGGTGTGCCGCAAGCGAGCCGAGATCGGCTCACCAAAGTTACATCGGTCTGACACTCGGCTCGACATCCATTTCGACGTGGACGGTCTGCTCGGCCGTGATCGTGAATTGTTTCGGCGCGCCGAGCAGCCGGATGTGGCCACTGCGTTTCAGTTCGAGAATGTAGTCTCCCGCAGGCAAATCAACGCGAAAACGACCTTCTTTATCCGTGGTGACCTGGGCAATTTCGCTTCGGTCAGTTTTGCTCAAGATGACCAGGGCACACTTTTCACAAGGCGCTTTCTCGTCTTTCGAGACGCCATCGAGACTTGCCCCTTTCTCGGAAATAATCTTCAGCTGCCCTTCAACAACCCCGGCGAGGGGCGCAGATGCATCCATGCTGGCTCCAAGGACCAACGTCATTGCGGCCCCCACCAATAAACGAAGAATTTTCGTTTCCATGGCAATGAATTAAGCACGACAACCGCAAGTTGCGACCATTCGATCGCTTTGCTTTGGGCGGGAAAGCAAACAGCTCCAGCGGAAGGCCGCTGGAGCTGTCGCTTAGTTTCTTAAACGAGGACTACGGTCCGCGATCGTAGACTTCGACGGTGCCTACGCCGGTGCCGTTGTTCAACCCGGCCAGGATCGCCGTGTAGAGCCCGGGCGGCAGCGTGGCCGCGATCGCCGACTCCTTCGTGTTCGAAGGCGCGAGGCCGGCGGCAGTGATATCCGCAGCCTGGACCGCGTTGTCCTGCCAATCGTTATTGGCCAGGATCAACGTGCCGTTTTCGTCACGCAGTTCGAGGGTCGGATCGGCTAGCGGATTCGCGATGCCGAACGAGCTCAGGCTTGGTCCGAGACCGCGCACTACGATGCGATCGTTCCCCGTGTTATTGCCAAGAACGAATCCGGCGATGACCACATTGTTGCCAGTGCCCACAAAGGCGCGGGAACTCAGGTTAGCCAGCTTCGAGGTGGCCGCCGTGTCAAGGTCGTAGACCTCGAACAGGCAGATGCCCGCCGGCGGCGTGCCCGTGTTGCCAGCCACGATCGCAGTATACGCTCCGGGCGGCAGAGTCGCGTCAATCGCGGACTCCAGATCGTTGGTTGGTGCGAGGCCATCCGCCTTGATTTGGGCTTCCTGGGAATCTCTCCAGTTATTGTTCGTGATCGTTCCGAACGCGCCGGGGCCGTGGACCTCGAGCGTTGGATCCGTCAGAACTTCCGCGGCGGTGAAGCCGAACCTCGTCAACGAAGGGCCGATCGCCCGAATCAGGACGTGTTTCGGCACTGCGCCAGTGATGGTGAAGCCACCGATACCGACGTTATTTCCCGTGTCCGTGCGCATACGCGTGGACAGGTTCAACGTTTGCGCAGCCGGCGCTACCGTTGGCGTAGCCGTCGCAGTAGCCGTAGCTGTCGCCGTGGCGGTCGCAGTTGCCGTGGCGGTAGCCGTGGCCGTGGCGGTCGCGGTAGCCGTGGCTGTAGCCGTGGCGGTCGCGGTCGCGGTCGGTGTTGCCGTCGCTGTTGCAGTTGCCGTCGCCGTTGGCGTCGGGGTCGGCCCGTTCACGGTTACCGTTTCATTCGGATCGCCGCACGCAGTGGTAATGACGTTGTTATTGGCATCGCCGCTATAGGTGGCAATCCAGTAATAGGTGCCAGCCTGCGTCGGCGTGTAGGAGGCCGAGTCGTAACTTCCGTTGGCATTTACCGTCGAGTTAGAGCTAAAGACCGGCGCACCGCCGCAGAGCGAATTATTGAACAACTGGAAGTTGATCGTGCCCGTGGGCGAATTAGCGCCACTTAGCGTCGCCGTGTCATGGAACGACTGTCCGATTGTCACGGTCGAGGCACTCACCTGCGTGGTCAGAGTGGCGCCGGTGGTTGCGCTGCCCGGCAGATCTGCCGACCAGACACTGCGTCCGTGAGTTGCGGCAAAGAGTTTCTTGCCGTCGGGTGAGATCGTAAGGCTGCAAATCTCTACCATCGGCAGGTTGATCCCGGAGACTTCCCAGTCGACCGCACCGTTGGGCAACCGGAGCACGCCGAAGTCATTCGAAGCATACAGGTCGCCGTTCGGCGCGCGCACGATCGAAGTGGCCGGGAAATCAGGGAATATTCCTGCGCCCGATCCATCGAGGTTCGTGAAGGTAGCGGTCGGACCAACCGGATTAAACACTACGGAGTAGATGTGACCGGGCGTCGTTGGCGTATTAAACGCATAACCGTTGTACGCCACCCACGCGTGGTTCGGGTTGGTCGGATCGACGTAAATGGACGTAATCGCGCGCGTCGGTGAGGTCGCATCGAGGGAGTCAACGCGCGTGTAGGTGACCGTGTTCTGTGGCACCGCATCCGCATTCTTCGAAATGAAGAGGCGTCCGCCGCTGGTCGCCGCCCAGAGCGTGCCGGTATCGGCCGCGGTGCGCGCGAGCCATGATACGTTACCGCCGGAACGAGTCGTGCCGCGATAATCGGCGGCATTACTTCCGGTGATGGCAGTCGCCCCCGTCGGCCCGATCGCTACGAAATCGCCGCAACCAGTAAGCGTCAATGCCGTGAAGATGTTACAGTTTGCCTCCAGCACGGTCTGATTACCGCCCCAGTCCTGTGTGCGCCAGACGCTGGTTCCGCCGTGGAAGATTGTTTGGGGCGCCAGTGGGCTTGGGTCGGCAATTTTAGGCGCGTAAAACAGGGCCGAGGCCTCGACCCCATTGTAAATCAACACCGATTTGGTTGGGTCGCCATCGTGGAAGTTAGCAACCATCGATCTGCCGGTGTTGCTGGCAAAGCGAAGTGTCGGATTCGTCGAGCTGAAACCAGACAGCCCACCGTCGCCGAAGTACCATTGCGGCCAGGACTGTGAGTTGAACGTCTGGAAGGTCCCGTTGTCCTGGGTGCCACCCTGCAGGGTAGTATTATCAGTCGATGAGACACTGACGCTTTGAAATTGGAGCGTCGAAAGGTCGACGTTCATGCTGATCAACTTCGTCGGTATCGCCTTGAGCAACTGCTGACAGGTAGCGAGGTCAGCCCCGGTGAGTCCGGGCGGCCCTCCAGTGCGGTCCGGATCGGTGCAGGTGTTGGAAGTATCCGTGAAGGTTCCGTCATCTCGAACCACGCCGCCATCGCTGCCGAAGATCGCGATGTTGGTGCCGGGTACTTCAACCACCACGTGACTGTCCGGGTGCATTCCGGGTTGCGAAAACGACAGGCTGTTGGCGGGCGGATTCGACTGGGGACCGAATTCGGCGCTCCAAGTCATGTCGGTGAAGGTCGCGCCGGCGTCGGTCGAGCGCAGGAATGAGCGGCCGTTGTTCCTGGTACTATACTGATCGTAGTCGTACGAGCCGCCGAGATAAACGACGTCCGGCTTGCCTGGCGGAGTATAAACAACGTTATCGTACCAGCATTGGCCGCCAGCGCTGCTCGAGCACCAGCCGGTCGTCTGGTTTGGCGCCGCGGAGGCGTCCTGCAAAGCGGTCAGATCGGTGAAGCTTACATCGCCAGTGGCGGCGACCGCGTCATCAGTTCGAAAGAGATGCGCCAGGTTTGCGGCGGTGTTCCCGTCGTTGCCGATGCCGACATACATGCGCGTCTTCGGGCCAGGGAGCGTCGTGACGGCGAACGAAGCAGTATCGACGGTGTTATTAAGGGCCCGAGCGGAATGGATCTGCACCCAGTTCAAGCCGCCATCGATTGAGCGCCAGATACCGCCGCTACCCGCCGTGGCGGTACTTCCGTAGGCGCTGCCATAGACAATCTTATTCGATGTTCCATTCCATCCGGGATCGAGCGCCACCTGGTGAACACCGCGGACCGTGGCTTTGGTAGTGGTGCCGTCGCAGGTCGCGGGACAGGCGTCACCGCCATCCCAACGGAAGGTAAAGGTCGCGCCGCCGTCGGTGGATTCAAACAAACCGAAGGGCGGGCGCGGCGTTGGCGGATTCGAAGTCGTGCCAGCCCCCGTGGCTGAGACACCGCGAATATCCCTGACCGTAGAGACAAACATGTGACTCGCGTTAGTCGGGTCGATCACGATGGAGCTGACTCCGCGGCCGAGGAAGGCGTTGCCGGTGTAAGTACCATTGGTGCCGGTCCCCGGAGAGGTAGTTGTGATTGGTCCGATCGTGGATGCCAACAAGGTCCAGTTGTTGCCGCCATCAGTGGATTTGTAAATGCCCACGCCGGCCATCGAATCGGACGACGCGGTTGCTTCACCGGTGCCGGCATAGAGCGTGTTGCTCGGCGCATCATAAACCAAAGTGCCGATCGAGTTGGTCGCGAATGACTGGGAAAGGAAAGTCCAGGTCGGGTGTGCGGCCAGAGCGTTATCCGTCCGCCAAATGCCACCGCCCGCGGCGGCCACCCAAAGGCGGCACGCAGTAGCGTTGCAGCCGGGCGCCAGGGCAAAACCCTCGACTCGGCCCGAAGTCACATAGGAAGCGCCGCTGAACGCCAGGGGCGCTGGGAACGTAGCAATGCTAGGTCCGACCAGTTTCCAGTTGAGGAACGGGTTGACCGGGTTGAGCGCCATCGCGTCGTCAAATCTCAATTGCAGCCGGCTCCAGGATTGGATCGCCTTCTGGGTCAGATCGAACGAATAGTCGGTCGCCGGATAAGCACGAAGTCGATATTGTTCCAGTTCTCTGGCCCAAGGGCCTTCCTCATTCGGACCCGGACGCGTGACGCGATCGTTGTCAAAGTCGCGATCCTGATCGCCGCGGAATCTAGCGAAGGCGGTATTTTTGTGCTCGGGACGCGTGCCTACAATCGCTATGGCGGCACCCGCGGCGAGCAGGGTAATGGCTAAAGCGATCCGAAGATAAGTGATGAAACCGGCCTGGCTGAACCAACGGGATTTTTTCATAGAAGTAACGAGGTGTGAGTACGAGTACACGCCAACGTGGCGCGGGGGATGTTTTTATCGGGCCGTAAAAACGTTGGCAATCATTTTGTTTCAGTATGACCAAAATGTAATGTTCTCGCCGCCGTCCCGCTGGTAGTGAATTGTCGCTCGACCATTACGCATTTTGCCTCTGCGGTGCGCCGATCCGGAAGACGCGCTCGCCTTTCCTCAAAAGCGCACAGCCACGATCTCCCGCCCGAGTCAATCGCGCCCTATGGCGAGGCCGTGGGACTCGGCGTAGACTGGCTCGCCTTTTCTCTTTCTCTGGCCGCGTTTGCCGTCGCCTGTTGCAGGCGTTCGGAGTCGGACTTCAGTCGGGCCGCGTCTGGCGTGCTCTGCGGCTGAACGGTGGTTTTGTCCTCAGAACGCGAACAACCCGCGGCGGCGAAGAGGCTCAGGGCGAGAAGGAGAAGAAGAACGTTTTTCATGATTGAATGAAGCTATAGGCGATTGATTGCGCCGCCCGCATTGCTACTCCGCGATGCCGGTCTCAGCAATCCTAAAAACAAAAGCGCCGCGCGGAACGTCCGCGCGGCACTCAGGTGATTCTAGGTGATTCTAAGCGTGATCCGTCGACTACCGCGGAGCGTAGTGGCCTTGGATCCAAACGCGATGATGGTGGCGCCAGGACCAATGTCCCGGAATCCAATACCACCTCACGCCATTGTTCCAATACCACGGGCCATGGTTGTAGTACGGCCGGTCGCCAACTGCGATGTCGATCCTGAACGCCTCGGCCGTTTTCGGAATCATTACCCCGCCTGCGCACATGATCGCGCCCAATAAGACAGCAAGTTTGTATTTCATAACTGGTTTTCCTTGATTCGTTTTTAGACTTAACTCGGACGGATATTATTCAAAGCCCCCAGGCAGCTGCAAGATCATATCCGGGAAAGCATTACAGGGACGCGGCCTCCACGCCAGCGCCAACCGGCTCGGCTGGTTCCACCCACTTGCCATGTTCCCGGATCAAATCCTGCAACCGCTCCACCGCTTCAGCTTCCGGGATATTGAATTTCACCGCGGTCTTGCCGACGTACAGATTCACTTTCCCCGGCGCTCCCCCCACGTAGCCGAAATCCGCATCCGCCATTTCGCCGGGCCCGTTTACGATGCATCCCATGATGGCGATCTTCACTCCCTTGAGATGTAAGGTCGCCGCTTTGATCCGGGCCGTCGCGGTCTGCAGGTTGAACAACGTCCGCCCGCACGAGGGGCACGCCACGTAATCGGTTTTGAAAATACGGGAACCGGCCGCCTGCAGAATGTTGTAGCTGAGGCGTAACGCCTGGCCCGGCGCCTCCTCGCCCTGGACCAACACGGCATCCCCGATCCCGTCGCAGAGCAGCGAACCGATATTGGTTGCGGCGTTCAGCAGGGTCGGAAGGAATTCGCGCCCTTCATCCTTCATCCTTCCTAATTCATCCTTCAGGAGAATCGGATGCCGCGCCGCGACCTTTGCCGCGAGCAATCGAAACGCGGTGATGACCGGCAGATCGACATCATCGCGCACTGTAACGAGCAGCGGCTCCTCCGTGGCGTTGAGCCGCGCCACTTCTTCGTCATCACGCGGATCGACTTCGTTGATCCGCGCATTCTCAAAAACGACCTCGGGCTTGTAATCGCCCAGCCGGTCGATTTTGTGGGCGACCTTGTCAAAGGTCGTCTGCCTAACGACCACTCGCATCAATTCTTCGCCGCCCACTCGAAATCCGTCGCGCTCTATCGTGTCCGTCGCGCGCCGGGAATACGAAAACGGATCGAATGATAATTCGGCGTTCGGCGTTGGGTGTTCGGAGTTCGGCGTTTTCCCCACCATTTCCACCAGCGCTCTCGCCACCGGGATTTCATGAATACTGTCCTCGGTGAGCGAAACACGAATCGTGTCTCCAATCCCATCCTGCAACAGCGACCCAATCCCGATCGCACTCTTGATCCGCGCGTCTTCCCCTTCTCCCGCCTCGGTCACCCCGAGATGGATCGGGTAATTCCAATCCTCCCCTTCTTCACTCAGCCGCGCGACGAGCAACCGATAGGCATTGATCATCACCTTCGGGTTGCTCGACTTCATCGAGAACACGAACGCGTGATAATCGAGGTCGCGCGCGATCCGGGCGAATTCGAGCGCGCTTTCCACCATTCCGAGCGGCGTGTCGCCGTAGCGATTCATGATCCGGTCGGAGAGCGAACCGTGATTGGTGCCGATGCGCATCGCGCGCCCGAGTTCCTTGCAAAGCTTCACCAGCGGCGTGAATCGCTCGCGAATCCGCTCCAGCTCCGCCGCGTACTGCTCGTCCGTATACTCGAGGATCTTGAACTTCTTCGAGTCCGCGTAGTTCCCAGGATTGATTCGGACTTTCTCCACCCATTTCGCCGCTTCCATCGCGGCGTCGGGTTTGAAATGAATGTCAGCCACGATCGGGACATCGCACCCGCGCTCGCGCAAGCCGCGCACGATGTTCTGCAAATTCGCCGAGTCCTTCACCGTGGGCGCCGTGATCCGCACGATCTCACAACCCACTTCCGCCAGCTCGATCGTCTGCGCGATGGAGGCTTCGGTATCCATCGTGTCGCACGTGATCATGGACTGGACCCGAATCGGGTTCGTGCTCCCGATCCCGACGCGGCCCACCATCACTTCGCGCGTGAGGCGCCGCTCGTATCGATACGGACTAGCGCAATAATTCACGGCGCTGGCTCGACAAGGACCGCGGTGCCATAGCAAAGGACTTCCGTCACGCCCTGCATGATTTCGGTGGCATCGTAGCGCAAACCGATCACCGCATTCGCGCCCAGGGAACGCGCATGCTCCAACATGCGATCGAGCGCGTCTCGCCGCGTCTGCTCACACAGGTCGGTGAAGATGGAAATGTTGCCGCCGACGAGGGTCTGCAACCCGGCCCCGATCGTCCCAAAGATCGAGCGAGACCGGACGATAATTCCCCGGACAACGCCATACGTCTTTACGATGCGATAGCCGTCGAGCGTGAACGCGGTTGTGGTCATGGCCGAATCCATGGTTTTAGCATCGTTGCGTTGCGCCGGAATGCCAAGCCGCATCCGGGCCCGCCCAGCGACTACGGCGCCGGCGAAG
Organism: Verrucomicrobiota bacterium; assembly: GCA_041167305.1. GTDB lineage: Bacteria > Verrucomicrobiota > Verrucomicrobiia > Chthoniobacterales > UBA10450 > AV80. The sequence continues at coordinate 16,829 of JBEEHI010000175.1, read as the reverse complement.
ATTTCGTCGAGGCGGGAGCTTCTTTGCGCGGCGATTTCCGGTCGCTGCTTTTCCCGAAGAGATCGCCGATGTCGAAGAAGCTAATGTAAAGCATGTAACCGATGATCAACGTGGCGCAGGCCGTCTGCACCCATTCGAGGATCTTCATGTTTACCGGCTTCCGGCGCACGCCTTCGATGAGGGCGAGAACGATGTGCCCGCCGTCGAGCACCGGGATCGGCAGCATGTTCAGGATCGCGAGGTTCACGTTCAGGATCACGCTGAACCACAAGGCGAGCTTCCAGCCGTTCTCGCTCTCGAACAGCATGTAGTAAATCTTCACGATCATCACCGGGCCGCTCATGTGTTGCAGCTTCACGTCCGACTTCGGCGAGGCCACCGCGCCGATTGTCTGCAGCGTGCTCGTAATGCTGTGATAAACCTGTTCGACCGGGTCCGGATGCGAAAGCGTGAGCTGGCCGCCCGTGTCCCAACGGATGCCGATCCGGGGCTTCGTCGTGCCTTCAGATTCCAGCGGCGCGGGTCGCATTTTTAGCTGTAACGATTCCGCGCCGCGGCGGACATCCAGTGTCAGCTCGTCATTCGGACGCTTTTCGATTTCGTCGACAAGGCTGAGGGCGTTGTAAATACGCTGACCGTTGACCGCGGTGATGATGTCGCCGGTTTTCACGCCGGCTTTGGCCGCAGGCGAATCTTTCTCCACGTCTTCAACAAGCGGCGTCACCGCCGGTTGAATCATCACTTGCCGCGTGCTCTTGCGCCGCCAGCCGCTCGTCTCGGCAATCATCGGCACCACGTCCACCGTCTTCATTTGCCCGTCCCGCTCGACCTTGAATGGAATCGACGCGCCTTCACTGCGAACAACGTTCCAGACCACGCTGTCATTCATCCCGAAAAAGCGCGAGACCGGCCGGCCATCGACTTCCAGGATCTTGTCCCCCGGCCGCAGCCCCGCTTTGGCCGCCGGTGAATCCTGGTGCACGTAACCGATCACGGTCGTCAGGTCCGATTCGCTGACCGGATGCCCGACGGCCCAAACCACGCAGGCGAAGAACAACGCAAGCAACACACTGAAGAGCGGTCCCGCGATCGCGACGATGATTTTATCCAGCGCGGAAATTTTCGGGAGCCCCGCCCGATCCAGGTCCGCCTTGCCCTCGATCATGTCCATCGGGGCGAGCTGCGGCAGCTTCACGAAACCGCCGAACGGAAGCGAGCCTAACGAGTACTGGACGCCGTTGATGGTCTTCTTCCAGATCGGTTTCCCGAACCAAACGCCGAACCCTTCGATATACAATCCCCGCCACCGCGCCGCCAGGAAATGCCCCAGCTCGTGGACGACTATGAGTAAATTAAAGAGAAGAACGACCTCGAGCAGGATGAAGATGACGCGCAGGATATGGCCAAACATAGGATCTACGTCTTAGACGCTAATTCCGAATCGATATTTCATCCCTGTTAATCCGTGGCCAGCTTTTGGGCCTCCTGCCTGGCCCATTGATCGGCGCGCAATATGGCATCCAGATCGGGGTGCGCAACGTTGGTGTGCCGGTCCATGACGGCCGCAACGGTTTGCCAGATCCGCGGGAAGGAAATCTTGCGTTCAAGAAAAGCTGAGACCGCGATCTCGTTCGCGGCGTTCAACACTGCCGGCAATGTGCCTCCGATCTCCCCGGCGCGACGCGCCAGATTCAGAGCTGGGAAGTCCTCGTAACGCGGCGTCGCGAATTCCAACTGCCGCACCTTCCCGAAATCGAGGGGCGGCAACGAATTCGGCACCCGCTCCGGCCACGTGACCGCGTATTGGATCGGAAAACACATGTCCGAATGGCTGAGCTGCGCCAGCACCGACCCGTCGCTGAATTCCACCATCGAATGAACAATGCTCTGCGGATGGATGACCACCTCGACGCGCTTCATCTCCACGCCGAACAACCAATGCGCCTCGATCATCTCGAGCCCCTTATTAAATAGCGTCGCGGAATCGATCGTGATCTTCGGCCCCATGTTCCAAGTCGGATGCTTCAATGCCTGCTCGACGGTGATCGATTCGAATTCACTCGATGGCGTCTGTCTGAATGGTCCGCCCGACGCTGTCAGGATCAGCCTGCGAACGTCCGACTCTTCGTTCGGCGTTGGACGTTGGACGTTGGACGTTGGACGTTTTCTTTGAGAATCGAGGCACTGAAAAATCGCATTATGCTCGCTGTCGACGGGCAAAACTCGAACGCCCTTCTTCCCCGCCTCCCGCATGACGATCTCTCCCGCCATCACGAGAATCTCCTTGCTCGCCACCGCCAAATCTTTCCCTGCCTCGATCGCCGCCAGCGCCGGCTGCAACCCGCCGGTTCCGACCACCGCCACCAGCACCATTTCCGCCTCCGCCAAACATGCGATCTCCACCAGCCCGCTTTCGCCCGCGAAAATCCTCGGCTCGTATTCCAGTGCTGATCGCAGCTCGCCGACTTTCGTTTCGTCCACAAGACAAACCGCGGCCGGCCGCACCTTGTTCGCCTGCGCCGCCAGCTTTTGCGCGTTCCGGTTTGCCGCCAGGCCGACGATCTCCATCCGTTCCGGAATATCGTGCGCCACTTTCAGCGCACTCTCGCCAATCGACCCGGTCGCCCCCAAAACGACAACGCGTTTTCTTCTCATCCCAAGGGATTCGTTTCTCGTGGCCGAATTTAGTCCAGCCGAATGACGAGACGAAGATAGAAGAATAAAAGCGGGGCCGTAAACAGCAGGCTATCCACCAGGTCGAGCGCCCCGCCGATTCCCGGCAAAAGATTACCGGAATCCTTCACGCCGGTGCTGCGTTTGACGATCGATTCCGCCAGGTCGCCGATGACCGCGGCAAAACCGAGCAGCAACCCGAGCACCGTCGCGTGCGTCCAGTTCAACCCCGGAAGATGCAGCGGCATCAACTTGAACATGCCCCAGCTCGCCAGGAGCGAAAACACGAGCGCGCCGAAGAAACCCTCCCACGTTTTCTTCGGGCTGATGTGCGGGATCAACGGGTGACGTCCAATCAGGCTGCCGGTGAGATACGCCCCCATGTCGCTGAACTTCGTGATCGCCACCAGATAGAGAACGTAAAATTGGCCGGTCACGGCCCCGGTCGGACTGCGCGGAACGACGTACACAATCTTGGTGACGAAGTTGTAAAGCCAGAGGACGTAGAGCAGGCCGAAGAGCGTGTAGGCCATCGTTCGCAGCGGCGCGTCATCGCGGAGCCCGTCGAACATTTGCCGGGTGAAAACCGTCAGCAGAAAAAAGAGCAGGACCGCGACTTCGAAGTCATAGGAACGGCCGGGGCCCATTCGCGAGAAATAGTAAAAGCTGCCGCATAACATCACGGCGCCGCAAATCATGGCGGTGATCTTGAAATTCGGCAGGCCCTTGTGATCGAGCATGCCGTAAAATTCCCAGAGCGAGAGCATCCCGAGCGTTCCGATCAGCGCGAAGAACGCAATCTCGTAGCCGGAAAAAATAATGCCGAGCGCGAGCGACCAGAGGACGATCGTGCTCCCGAAACGAAAAATAAAAACAGAGCGCGGCGTGGATGGTTTTGCGGCGACGCGCTCGAGCGTCTCGGCCATTCGCGCACCATCCGAAATGATCCCGCCAAAGGCAAGCGCGGAACAGCTTTGCTCTCTTCTGAAATTTTATCCGCAGATTCGCGCAGATTCTTTGAGGAATATTCAGCAGGACTCCCAAGAATATGCGTCAATCTGCGAAATCTGCGGACCAAATCTTCCGGGGAAGGTAGAACACGATTGCACCGTTCTCTCCCTCATCTAATTTGACTGCCGTGAGCAAAACCATGCCGGCGCTCGTGAAGCGCGAGCGGGCGCCCGGATTAGCGCTTGAAGAAGTTCCGGTGCCCGAGATCGGGCCGAATGACGTTTTGATGCGCGTCCAGCGGGCCTCGATCTGCGGCACGGACCTGCATATCTACAACTGGGATTCGTGGGCGCAGAAAACCATTCCGGTCCCGATGGTGATCGGCCACGAGTTCGTCGGCGTGATCGAGAAAATCGGGCCCGGTGTGCACGACTTCGAAGAGGGTGAGCTGGTCACCACCGAAGGCCACATCGTCTGTGGTCATTGCCGGAATTGTCTGGCCGGCCGCCGCCATCTTTGTCCGAACACAAAAGGGATTGGTGTAAATCGTCCCGGTGGCTTCGCGCACTACGTCTCTGTGCCGAAAACCAATCTCTGGCGATGCGATCCCAAGATCCCGATCGAGGTTCTTTCCTGTTCGGACCCGCTCGGCAACGCCGTTCACACCGCTCTCGCCTTCGATCTCGTCGGCGAAGACGTCCTCATCACCGGCGCCGGCCCCATCGGTTGCATGGCCGTGCCAGTCGCGAAAATGGCGGGGGCGCGCAAAGTGGTCATCACGGACGTGAACCCGTACCGGCTCGACCTCGCGCGCAAGATGGGTGCGACGCTCGCCATCGACGTGCGCGAGCGAGACCTGCACGACGCCATGAAGGAACTCGACATGCGCGAAGGGTTCGACGTCGGCTTGGAAATGTCCGGCAACCCGAAAGCGTTTACCGACATGCTCGACGTGATGGTGAACGGCGGGCGCATCGCCATGCTCGGCATCATGCCCGGCAGCGCCGCGATCGACTGGAACCTCGTCGTTTTCCACGGCCTGACGATCAAAGGAATCTACGGCCGCGAGATGTTCGAAACGTGGTACAAGATGACGGCCCTCATCCAGAGCGGCCTCGATATTTCGCCTGTCATCACGCATCGCTTTCCCTACACGGATTTCCGCGAGGGTTTCGAGCTGATGAAATCCGGAAACTCCGGGAAGATCGTCCTCGACTGGGCGGCGTGATCGAGAAAAAGCCGTCCGGGCAAGCCTCACATCAGTTCGACCACCGCAGCGAGGAACGCCTCGAGCGTGCGCCGGGCGGCTAGCGGTTCTAGTTCGGATGGGATCCGCAGCATTGCCAGGGCGAATGGAACAAGGTCTCGCAAATTAGATGGAAGGCGCAACGCGCCGATATTGCCGCCGCTGATTTTTTCGAATGGCCACGCCTCGAAGAGCCACTGCGCTCCCGATGGCGCGCCATGCTCCGAGCTAACTCCTGCCGCGCGCATTCTTTCGGCCAATGGGCCAAGGTCGATGTCGTGAACTACAACCCACCCACCCGGCCTAACGAATCGCGAAACCCGAATCAGGTCCAAGGCAGGTCGCGGATGCTGATGGTCTGCATCGATGAAAACTAGCTCGAGTTCTCCGGCGCGCGCAATCTGTCCGACAAAGCGAGCGTCTTGGCCGGCATGCACGCGGATCCGGCTCGACAGGCGAGGGACAAGCTCCGGAATTATGAAACCAACGGGTTTCGTTTGGTCGGTAAGGCAGCGTGGGTTCAGGTCGATCGTGTCCACGACTATCGACTCAGATTCTGGACTCTGGTGTTGGGCAACGGCGTCCGCAATCACAGCCGCAGAGAAGCCGCTCAGCGTGCCGATCTCTACCACCCGGTCCGGCGCGAGAACGTTGACGAAAGCATGAAGAAACAATAAGTCGCCCATTCCTATCGCCCCAGAACAGTTGCGCTGGTGCGCGAGCAAATGTTCCAAGCCTCGACGCTCAGCTGGAATCACAGGCGTCGGTCGCGATAGATAGCTGGCGAGCTCCGTCAAACCATCCTCATATCTCTCGGGAGTGGCGATTTCGCACACCACTGGTTCGACCGCGGGCGGCAGCGACGCGAATGACGCGAGGACAAGCCGAGGCAGGGCCCAGCGCGGGGCACGCCGCAAGATTCTGAGCCGTTCACGCCACGAGCTGTGCTGGGCAATCAGTTCAGCCGCGCAGCCGCGCTTCAACTCGTTGCCCGTGGCGATGTGTTCCGGATGCACAAGAGCGCAAGAGTGGGGAGAAGCGGTCGGCCGGCGCGAGTTTCGCGCTGCTAGTCCAAACTCGCCGCCGCCGCGTCCTGGCCCTGAAGCTCGAGGACCATCCGGCGGATATGGCGGTATCCTGTATGCGCTTGCAACAGGCGCAAGCTCTCGTTCGGATCGCCCCACTGCAGAATCTGAATGTTCTCTTCGCGCGCGCCCCAGGAATTCATCGAGCTGCGCGACGGCATATAGAGATCGATCGTGTTCCGGCCGGCCAAAGCCCAGCCGTAATCGTCAACGCGAAAAACCTGCCCGGTCGAGATCAGACGAAAGACGGTTCCCGCAGGCCAGCGCGACCAATCCGCCGCTGCACTTCCGATTTGCGGCTTGCTCGTAACAACAACTTTTTTCGTCCCGTGCTTCGTCTTCACCAGCTTGGTCGTTTTCGTTTCCTTCAGCGAAAACTTTTCGAGCGCCGCGCCCGAATAGGAAGCGCGCCGGTAATCAGCCGGACTGTCGCCACTCACCGCGATCGCGCGGGGCGTGTACTCCGCGCGCCGGATAGCGCCGGTCGCTGCATGCAATTTCCCACCGAGCGCATTGTGGTTCCCGAACGGGAGATGGTCCGACTCCGTGTGGGTGTAAGCCGTGGTGCGGACATTTTGGAAATCGCGTTTCGCCAGGGGCGCCTCGTATTTCGGGAGCGCGGTCGTGTGCGTGCGCGTCGTCGAAGTGGTTTCGCACGCGCTCAGGAAGAGCGCGCAAACCGCGACGCAGGCAACGAGGAAATAGGGCCGGTTACGCAATCGCGCTGGTTATTACCAGTTATTCACAACCACATGCAAGAGTATTTTTTGGGCGTCAGTGGTGGCCTAACAACTAGATAGCCGGCGCCGCCGCTACTGGCGCTGAAATAAATCCTGGCGCTGTAGCCGCGGCGCTCAGTCGCCGCGCGCCCCGACACAGCGGGGCGACTACAGCGTCGCTCGCCGTTTAACTTTGTCGATTCGCGGTCGTCTGCTTATTCTCAAGACCATGCTCGCGGAATTCGATCAACGACTAGCCAACACGCTCGCGGAAATTAGATCGCAAGGTCTTTACAAAACGGAACGCATCATCACTTCACCGCAGGATGCGAAGATCGGCATCGCCGGCGGCCGGCGCGTCCTCAACATGTGCGCCAACAATTATCTCGGCCTCGCCGATCATCCCGCGCTCATCGCCGCCGCAAAAGAAGCGCTCGACACTCACGGCTTTGGCATGGCGTCGGTCCGATTCATCTGCGGCACCCAGGACATCCACAAAGATCTCGAGGACGAACTGACCCGGTTCCTCGGCACGGAGGACACCATCCTTTATCCCTCCGCGTTCGACGCCAACGGGGGTCTGTTCGAGACGCTGCTCGGTCCCGAGGACGCCGTCATTTCCGACGAACTGAACCACGCTTCGATCATCGATGGCGTCCGCCTCTGCAAAGCGGAGCGCCACCGCTACAAGCACAACGACATGGCCGACCTCGAAGCAAAGCTCGTGGCGACGAAGGGCGCCCGGCTGCGCCTTATCGCCACCGACGGCTGTTTCTCGATGGACGGAACGATTGCCGACCTCGGCGCGATTTGTGAGCTGGCTGAAAAACATCAGGCGCTCACCATGATCGACGACGCGCACGCCACTGGTTTCCTCGGGAGGACCGGGCGCGGCACCCACGAATATCGGGGTGTGATGGGCCGGATCGATATCATCACTGGCACGCTCGGCAAGGCGCTCGGCGGCGCGAGCGGCGGTTTCACCAGCGCGCGCAAACGCATCGTCGAATTGCTGCGGCAGCGATCGCGCCCCTATCTTTTCTCGAATAGCGTGGCGCCTTCCATCGTCGCGGCGACGATCAAAGCCCTCCACCTCTTAAGTGAGTCGACCGAACTGCGCGACAAGCTCGAGGAGAATACGAACTACTTCCGTTCCGCTTTGATCGAGCGTGGCCTAACGATCAAGCCCGGCACCCATCCGATTGTCCCGATCATGCTCGGCGACGCCGCCCTCTCGCAGAACTTCGCCGCGCGCATGCTGGAAAAAGGCGTTTACGTGATCGGATTCTTCTACCCGGTCGTGCCGCACGGCACCGCGCGCGTTCGCACCCAGGTGTCCGCAGCGCATTCGCGCGAGGACTTGGAATTCGCGGTCAACGCCTTCGCGGAAACGAACAATGAGTTGGCGCAATAAGTCGCACCTGTAGCGGCAGCCGTGTCGGCTGCAGAGCTAGTTCAAGCGGGCGGCACGCCCGCCAACAGGAAGAAAGTGGAATACCCTACCTGTGCAGCGCGATACTCGATCCCACCCACGTCTTTTCCTTGTTGAAATCGACGCCCATCATTTTTCCCTGGCTCATCCGGACGAGATTGTTCACTAGCACTGGCTTTCGATCGCCTTCCGGCCAGACGAACATCATCCGGATTTCGGCTTTGGATTTGGGACCGTCCGGCGTCGGGACGAATTCCGCATACTGAACTTTCTTTTGCAGGATCCATTCATGCGGCTTTTCCAGCGCCGATAGTTTTTCGCGCGTTGGTTCCATATCCACGCCGAGTCCCGCGAAGGAGTAAAGCGGCTTCAAGACGTAGTCGTCGACGTCTTCACCCGCCGGGAATTCGTCGGCAAAATAGGCGGGCGATGTGTGCGCGGTTTTCAAGAACGGCAGCGAATGTTTGCTGATCCGAAAATACCAATTCGGGTGGCCCACCCAGGTGACATCGAGATCGCCCTGAAAACGGAACGGCGGATCGAGGTCCGGGCGGCGAATCAGTTCGTCGAAGATCACGCGATTGTAGATCCGCTCGATCCGGACTTCGCGCCCATCGCGCTCGTAGAAAAGCTGGCGGCCGTTTTTCTTCACCTTCGTCAGGCAAACCGAGCGAATGCCGAGGACCGTTTCCGTGGCCGCGAAATCGATCCGCGTTTTCTGTTTCTCTGGCTCGATCTCGAGGAGGACGACGTTCTCCGGTTTCGCGTCCGCGATAATCGTCCGCCGCAGGATCTCGACATAAGCATCGTCCGTCATTCCGCCGAACGACGACGTCCAGTCGCGCGGAATGGCCGGATACGCTTTGCGCAGGCAGTGCAGAACCAAAAACTGAAATCCGAACAGGCTCGGAAATGCCTGGAGCTCGATCAGGCGCGGAACGAGGCGTCCGCCATCCGTGCAAATGCCGAAATCGACCACGATGAAATTCGGATGCGCCGATTCACGTGGAACTTCCAGGCCGGCTGGGATCGCCGTCGCGGAATGCCGCACGAATTCCTCCGTCTGGACGAGGGCGACGATTCCTTCTGCCGCCGCCACGACTTCATTCGTGAAATCGTCCGTCAAAAAGATCGGCGTTTCCGAACACCGGAAATCCGCCGGCCACTTCTCGGTCTGGTTTACGCAACGCAGCAGTGCCGCGTATTTCTCCGCCGAGAAGTCAGCGTTGAATTGCGAACGAAGCTGCGGATCCATGGGCTGATCCGCCCCGAATCAGGCCGGAGTCGGGTGGTCGATAATACCGCTGATATGAATCGGGCCGAGAACGGCGACAGCGCCATTATCGGCAAAAACAATTACGCGATTGCCTTTGGGAGCAATGAATGCGTGATCTACGGTTGGAACTGAATAGTCGTGCCCATCCGATGTTCGGACCACAAAGGGGACGAACGGCGCGCGCTCGAGTCGGTCACGAACGTCAGCAATCATCGCGCTGGAAACTACACCAAAAACTTCCCGCCTTCCATCACCTTCTCCTCGTCGAACCAGATGTCGAAGTCGCGGCCTACGCAATCGATATGGGTCTTCGACACCCACTTCGCGCCAGTGTGTTCGGCATAAGGGTGGCCGAACGCGATATGGATGCCGGGGATTTTTTCGTCCTGCAAAATGTTTCCAATCACGTGGGTGCAGGCGGTGTTTGTCCCGACGGCGAATTCGCCGACGCGGTTGCTGTTCTCGTCCGTGCTCGTGTAAGCGCTAAATTCTTCGAGCAGTTGCTTATCGTCGCAGCTCATCTTGCGAATGCGATTGTCCTTCACTTCGATGGTGAGCGGCGTTGCCTGCAAGTCGCCGTACTTCTGGCAAAGGTAATCGCCCACCACGCCATCCACCACAAACACGCCGTTGGAATTCATCGGCGAGGTGAAAATTTCGCCCCCCGGCAGGTTGCCCCATTTGTCCGGCGTGATAATGCCGCTGGTTTTCAGCCATTTCAGCGCCGGCGAAAACTCCCCCTCGAAATCGGTCCCGGCCGGCGTCCGGCATTTGATCTTTTTGGCCTGACGCGCGCGCTCGACGAGCCGCTGGCTGAGGGCATCGATCGCGCGAAAGTCAGCGCGCATTCCCTCCATCATGATCTGGCGGGTGATGTTTACCATGTGGCCGTGGCGAATCCGGTGCTTGTTCACCACGTCGCTCATCTGCATGCGGGAACGCAGCTCGCCCCGCTGGACGCGCGCGCAGAAAATACTGACCTGTGATTGCGCGAGGTCTTCGAGAATGATCGCCGGCATATCGGTCAACGGGCGGTCCGCGTGCTCTTCCAAAACGAAAACGGAATGCGCGGCGCCGACTTCTTCCACTTCACATTGCAGCGCCGCCGCGATGTCGCGCGTGAATTCATCGGTGATGATCGTGATGCGCTCGTCCGGCTTCAGCCGCAGACAATCTCGGATTGCGTTGCGCGCTCCGGGCTGGAGTTCAGGATCAATGGTTACGGTGTGAGCGCGATCAGGCATGGCGTGAGAAAAGAGCGGTCAGCATTACGCGAAAAATGAGAGTCGGCAATTCATCATCCCCGCGCGCATGAATCGCCCTAGGCTGGGGCGCCGGCTGCGTTTTCCGGCGCGGTAACTTGCAGGCCTTCGTACGTCTCGGCGACGATCTGGTCGACGACGGCTTTCATGTCGTTGGTGCGATGGAAAACTTCGAGCTGCCGGTCGGCGCCGGTGCCTTCGCGCATGATCCGTTCGATGTGCGCCATCTCGCGTTTGCTTTCGAGTTCGTCCACTTCGGTGGAAACGAATTCCATCAGCTCGTTCAGCAAACTGCGGGTCTCGACTTCGGCTTCGCGACCAAAATCGATGAGCTTGCCGTCAATGCCGTAACGCGAGGCGCGCCAGCGATTTTCATCGAGCAGCCGGCGGCGATAAACGCGGAAGGTCGTGTTATGCCGGAGCAATTTGTAGAGCTTCGCGATCACGGCCTGGATCAGGGCGGCGATCGCGAGGGTATCGTCCACCCGCGATTGCGCATCGCAGACGCGAAATTCCAGCGTATCGAAGAACGGATGGAGCCGGATGTCCCACCAGATTTTCTTGGGGTTATCGATGCAACCGGTTTTGACCAGTAGCTTGCAAAAATCTTCGTACTCGGAAAGTGATTCGAACGCATCGGGGATGCCGGTGCGCGGAAAGCGTTCGAACACTTTCAGGCGATAACCTTTTAGCCCCGTGTCCTGCCCGCCCCAAAACGGCGAGTTCACCGAAAGCGCGTAAAGGTGCGGCAAAAAATAGCGCGCCTGGTTCATGACGTGGATGGCCGATTCGCGGTTCGGAATTCCGACGTGCACATGCAAGCCGAAGATCAGGTTCGCGCGCGCCAGCCGCTGCATGTCCTTCACGATTTCCTTGTAGCGCTCCCCTTCGGTGATGAGCTGGTCGCGCCAATTCGAAAACGGATGGGTGCCGGCGGAGGCGATCCGCAAGTTCGCTCTGCCGGCAAGAGAAGCGAGTTTGCTGCGCAGCTCGACGACGTGCTCGCGAGCGTTCGAGATCGAGGAACAAATCTCGGTGCCCAGCTCGACGACCGACTGGTGCATCTCCGGCTTGATTTGTTCCTTCAGGAGGACCTTGCCGCCTTCGAGGATTTCCTGGATGTGCGAACGCAGCTCGCGCGTCTCCGGATCGACGATCGCGAACTCCTCCTCGATCCCGAGCGTAAAGGTGTGGTTCGTGGCGGGCATGGCTTACAAACAACGGTCGATAGGGACGTGACGCAAGTCGTGGCAACACGATTCGGCCTTCCCTCATGTCTCTCTCTTTCAGGACAGGGAGTTCCTTCCCAATGCGAGCGCGGCGTGTCGTGCGAGCTTCCAGGGCTCGCCTACTTCGGGACTGTATTTCCGGACGTGTATCTAAAAAACATCCGCGGAATCCCATCGTGCTCGTTCACGTCAGCGAATCGAACCGGCACCGTCGTGTTCCGCTCGGAATCAAAGACCTGAAAGTGCAGGTGCGGCATCATGCTGTGGCCCACGTGACCGCTGCGCGCGATGATTTGCCCCTGAACGACGCGGTCGCCGACTTTCACCAGGCTACCGTCCTTTTGTAGATGCAAATACCAGCCCTTCGTGCCGTCGCCGTGGTCGATAAAGATCAAGTTGTTCGGCTTATTTTGCCCGTGACCGTCGTGCGTGTCATCCACGCTCGACACAATACCGCCCCGTGCCGCGCACACATCCGATCCCTCGGGCATGCTAAAGTCGTACGCAAATTCCTCCCAGTCGCGGTGATTGGTGATTCCGCGGTTACTTTGGCAGCACCGCCAGGTGCTGCCTGCAGGCCACGGCAGTTTGTAGAGCGATTTTTCTCTCGGCGGATAACGCGCGATGTCGTGAGGCCCGGTAAAAAGCAGATATGCCGCAGCGATCAGCGCGGACACGATTCCAGCGATCGAGATGATGCGAACCATCCGGTGTGTTCTTGTCAGTTCGCCACCGTGGCACTCAGAGGAACCGGCACGAATCCCTTCAGGTCATCAGGCCAAATCGCTCAATGACTGCTTCGTCACCGCGGCCTGGAGGAACTTGCCCCAGCTCAAATTATCGCGGTCCGCCCGGTGTTCCTTCGCTTTTCGAATCGCCATGTCGGAAACGGCGTCGACCACCCATTCGAAATTTGCCTGGCCTACACTCGCGACCTCGGCGTCCGGCGCGGGATTGCAAAAGTCGATCGCGAGCGGAACGCCATCGCGGATCGCGAACTCGACGGTGTTCAGGTCGTAGCCAAGATACTGGTTCAAGGTCAGCACGCCTTCTTCGACCTTTTGGAGAATCTCCCGCGGCGCCTGCCATTCCGTCTGGTAACGCAGATGATACGGATGCCGCGGCTCGTAGGGCATGATCCGGACATTGCGCTGGTCGATCGAGTAGCAGCGGAAGTACATGTCGAACTTCACTTCCTCCTGCAACATCATTACGAGCTGGCCGGTCTCGCTGTAGGCCCGGAAAAATTCCTCGGGATTGTGCAGCCGATAGACGTTTTTCCAACCGCCGCCCGCAAACGGCTTAAAGAACGCCGGCCAGCCGACGTAATTGAAAATGCCTTCCCAATCGAGCGGGTAGGCGAGGTTGCGGAAGGAATTGTCGTTCGTGTCCTGCGGTAATTGATGCGACGGCAGAAGCACCGTTTTCGGCACGGCCACGCCAATCTTCGTCGCCAGCGCGTTATTGAAAAATTTCTCGTCCGCGCTCCACCAAAACGGATTGTTCACGACCGCGGTGCCGGTGAGCGCCGCGTTCTTCAGCCACGCCCGATAAAACGGCACGTCCTGCGAGATGCGATCGATCACGACGTCATAACCGCACGGCTCGCCCTGGATGACTTTGTCCATCTTGACGAATTCCGCCATGATGTCTTTGCCGCCCGTTTTCTGATTCACCCGCTCGACAAATGCCGGCGGGAAACTGCCTTCCTGTCCGAAGAGGATTCCGATTTTTTTCATAGTTAGGTTATCCGCAGATTACACAGATTGACGCAGATTTCTCGGAGGCCTCTCCATCTGCGTAATCTCCGGACGTTTTTTCTTACGAGCAAATCTTCGACAAATAGTGCGGAAGCATATCGCGCCAGTAATTCCAATCGTGGCCCCGCCATCTGCCGTCGTCCAGCCAATGCTGGATTCCCTTCGAGTTCAGGGTTTCCGACAGGCGATGCGATTCGTGGCGGGTGTTATCCCATTCGCCCGTGCCGATGATGATGCCCATGTGGTTGTATCTCCACGGGTCGTTCGTGTTCTGCAGATAATCGTAGGGGCTGTTGAAATAAATGTTGTCGTCGTAGTAGCCGTCGAAGAACGAGCTGATGTCGAACGCGCCGCTCAACGAAATCAGATTGCATACGGCATCTGGATGGCGAAAGGCGATGTTGGCGGCGTGATAGGCGCCGAGACTCGCGCCGCTCACCATGACACGACGCGCCGAACATTCGCGGCGCGCTAAATCGAATACGTCCTGCACGATTACTCGCTCGAAGGCGTTATGCGTCCGCATCCGATCGGCGGGATGAATCGCCTTGTTGTAGAAGCTGTCGAGATCCGCTGAGTCCGGGCAATAGATTGTGATCTTGCCGCTATCGACGAAGCCGGCGATCGAATCGGTCAACCCGAAATCCTTGGTCTGAGAGTAGCGTCCGAATGAGGTCGGAAACAAGATCAGAGGCGTGCCGTGGCCTTCGCCGAAGACCAGCATCTCAAAGTCGCGCCTCAAATGCGGCGTCCACCATTTGATATAGCGTTCGTTCATAAAGCGCTGCCGTTTTGGCAATCGCGAGAAATCGTTTCCTAAAGCGCGAGCGGCCTAAAGGCAAACAGGAAGAGAATTCTCGACAAGTCCGAAATGACACGCGATGCGTTTCGCTTTCATGCCGCCGACGACCCTGACCGGAAACATCCAACAGCACCGCGCTTTTCCGTCGAAGATTCTCAAGAATCGCCGGGACGTTCTCGTTTATCTCCCGCCCGGTTACCGCCGGTTTTCGACGCGACGTTACCCGGTCCTCTACCTGCAGGACGGCCAGAATGTTTTCGACGCGGCTACTTCGTTTGCCGGCGTGGAATGGAGCGTGGACGAGACGGCGCAGCAATTGATCCGGAAGAAATTAATGGAGCCGATCATCATCGTCGCGATCGCGAACACCGGCGAAGACCGGATCCACGAATACGCGCCGACGCCGGCGCGGATCGATCCACCAAAGAGAAAGCGGAGCAAGGGGCTGCTCCGCAGTTACGGACGTTTTTTGATCGAGGAACTGAAGCCGTTCATCGACCGGAAATATCGAACCCGGCGGGAGGCGGAATTCACGGGCCTGGGCGGCTCGTCGCTCGGGGGGCTGGCCACTTTGGCTCTCGGCTTATGGTACCCGAATTATTTTACGCGCCTCGCCGTCATGTCGCCATCGATCTGGTGGGACGACTGCGCGATCTACGACATCGTCGATGAAATCGATGAGATGGCGAGGCCGCCGCTGAAAATCTGGCTCGATACCGGAACCCACGAACCCGGCTGGGAACGCGCGGGCAGCTTGCGGGATCGGCTCGTCGAGAAAGGATGGCGGCTGCATGACGACCTGCACTATCTGGAAGTCGAGGGCGCCGATCACAGCGAGGGCGCCTGGGCCGCGCGGATCGATCCGGTCTTGCGTTTTTTATTCCCACCACCGCCGCCCCCAGTGGCGACAATCGCACCGGTCAAAAAACGACGCAGCCTGATCCAGCGGGTCGCCGCGCTGGCAAATTTATTGTCGGCTTGAGGTGGATAGATCGCACCGTCGCTCGAATTTGCCCGCCAGCGGTTTCTAATCGAGCGACGGAGCGCTCGATCCACCACGGAACACTTCGGCCCGGCGGTTCAGTTCGCTTCCGCGACCGTCGCGCTGGTTGCCGCGACTTCCTCGGTGAACTTTCCAAGCTTCCGAAACTTGTCGTAGCGATCCCGCAGCAGGTCTTCGATGGAGTGCCCGGAAAGCCGTTCCAGATTCTGCCGCAACGCCGTCCCCAGGTTCGCCGCCGCGAGATCGGGATCGCGATGCGCGCCGCCTTCCGGTTCCGGCACGATTTCATCGACCACGCCCAGCCCCATCAAATCCTGGGCCGTCAATTTCAGCGCTTCCGCCGCTTCCGGCGCATGCCGCCGGTCCTTCCACAAAATCGCGGAGCACGCTTCCGGGCTGATGACGGAATAATAGGCGTTCTCCAGAATCAATACCCGATCCGAGACACCGATGCCGAGCGCGCCGCCCGATCCGCCTTCGCCGATCACGACCGCAATTGTCGGCACTCGCAGGTTCATCATCTCACGCAGATTCACCGCGATCGCTTCGGAGATATGGCGCTCTTCGGATCCAATGCCGGGATACGCCCCGGGCGTATCGATCAGCGAAATCACCGGCAACCCGAACTTCTCCGCCATTCGCATCAAGCGCAGGGCCTTTCGATATCCCTCCGGATGGGCGCAACCGAAATTCCGCATCACGTTCTCCTTCGTGTCGCGCCCTTTTTGGTGAGTGATGACGACGCAGCGATGCGGTCCCAGTTTCGCGAGCCCGCTCGGCATCGCCTTGTCATCGCCAAAAACGCGATCGCCATGCAGCTCGATCCAATTGGTGAAACAACGCGCGATGTAATCGAGCGCGAATGGCCGCTGAATGTGGCGCGCGAGCTGGACCCGCTGCCAGGCCGTGAGGTTGTCGTAAATCTGGCGGCGCGTCTCGCGGATCTTGGATTCCATCGCCTCAACCTCGGAATCGAAATCGAGATCGTGCTGATCCGAATGATTCTTCAAATCCTGAAGCCGCCGCTGCAATTCCAGGATCGGCTTTTCAAAGTCCAGAGGATGCGAATTCATTTGCGAAAAAGGCCGCTTCTAGTCCGTAATCGTGACACTGGTCTTGCTGTTTACAAGGCTGCTCAGCTCCTCCATGTCGCCGGCTGCGAGCCCCAGACCGGGAGGAGGAGGCTGGTTCGATTCGTCGCGCCGGCCGGGCTCGGCCACGGCAAAAAGAAAATAACCGGGCTGCGCCAGCCGGATCCAGCGGCTGCTGCCGACCCATTCCTTGGTTCCGAACCCGACGCGCTTGCCTCCTTTCCACGCCATCACTTCCGCGACGCGGGTGGTGATCCGAGGCGCCTGTTTCGCGGATAACTTCACGACTCTCGCGTTATA
>JBEEHI010000174.1:0-5907 GCA_041167305.1 Verrucomicrobiota bacterium | reverse complement strand
CTGCGCGCGGTAACATGAAACGCCGCCCCTGATCCGCAAGTCTTAAGTATTAAGTTTTAAGTTTTAAGTGCGGAAGCGGCCTCTTTGCTTAACACTTAAAACTTAACCTTAAAACTCGCGCCCAATGCCGCGCATTCTCGTCGCTCCATCAATCCTTGCCGCGGATTTTTCGAATCTCGAAGCCGAGATTCATCGCGTCGAAGAAGCGGGCGCCGATTGGCTTCATCTCGACATCATGGATGGCCATTTCGTCGATAACATTTCCTTCGGGCCCGCGGTCGTCGCGACCGTCCGCAAACACACGCAGCTCCCGCTCGATGTGCATCTCATGATCCAGCATCCGGATCATTATTTGCCGCGCTTCCTCGAGGCCGGCGCGAATTCCATCACCGTCCATGTCGAACCGGAAGCGAAACATGATGTCGCGCAAACGCTCGCGACGATTCGCGCCGCCGGTTGCGGTGTCGGGTTGACGTTGAATCCCGCGACGCCCTTCGAAGCGGTCGCGCCTTATCTCGGGTCACTCGATCTGCTGCTCATCATGACCGTGCATCCTGGATTCGGGGGCCAGGCGTTCCGTCCCGAGATGATGGAAAAAGTGCGGCGCGCTAAACAGTGGCGCGATGCCAACGGCGGCAAACTCCACATCGAAGTTGATGGCGGGATCAAGCCGGAGACCGCGCGTGTCTCGATCGAAAACGGCGCGAATATTCTTGTCGCCGGCACGTCCGTTTTCCGCGCGCCAGATTACGCGGAGGCGATTCGGGATTTGCGCGGCGGTTAAATCGGAAGCTCCAAATCCCAAGCTCCAAGCTCCAGAGAAGCACCAAACATCAAGCTCCAAGGTGGAGATTGCGCGAGCCGCCCAATTGGAATTTGGAGCTTGGGATTTCTCTGGAGCTTGGATCTTGGTGTTTGGAGCTTCTCCGCTCAGCTCAGCACCACCGGCGCCTCCGCCATCAACGCGGGGGCGCTTTGCAGCTCGGTCTCCGCCATCACTTCGTCGGTCTGTGTGACGCGCACGACTTCTTCGATGGTCGTCTTGCCTTGCGCCACGCGCCGCCAGCCGTCCTGCCGCAATGTCTCCATGCCTGTCGCGATCGCGCATTGCTTCAGCTCGCCGCCGTCGCGCTTCTGCATGATCAGTTTTTTCAGCGGCTCGGTCACGACACAGATTTCGTAAATGGCCAGCCGCCCCTGGTAACCGGTCTGCCGGCAACTGTCGCAGCCGTCGCCGCGCGGAAATTGCGTTCCCATCTCGGCCGGCACGCTGATCTCCGCCAGGTATTCCCGCGGATAATCATACATCTTCGCGCAATGCGGGCAGATCGTCCGCACCAGCCGCTGCGCGATGAACGCTTTCACGACCGACGACAACAGGAACGGCTCCACGTCCATGTCGAGCAAGCGCGTGATGCCGCCGACCGCGTCGTTCGTGTGCAGCGTGCTGAACACAAGGTGTCCCGTCATAGCCGCGCGGATCGAGATATCCGCCGTCTCCACGTCGCGAATTTCGCCGACCATGACCACGTTCGGGTCCTGCCGCAAAATGTGGCGAAGCCCTTTCGCGAACGTCAGGTCGATCTCCGGTTTCACGTCGATCTGCGACACGCCCGGCAACCGGTATTCCACCGGTTCCTCGATCGTGATGATCCGGCGCTGGACCGAGTTGATGCTGCTGAGGAAACAATAAAGCGACGTCGATTTCCCGCAGCCCGTCGGCCCGGTCAGGAGGATAATTCCGTTCGGCTGCGCGAGCAGCGCCTTGACGATGGTTCCCTGCTTCGCGCTCATGTCGAGCCGGTCGAATCCGAAATTCTGGGTCTCGGTGCGGCTGAGCAAACGCAAGCTGATCGACTCGCCGTTTACAGTCGGGATCGTCGAGACGCGGACGTCGATGTTCTGGTCGTGCGCCTGCAAATTGATCCGGCCATCCTGCGGCAGGCGGCGCTCCGCGATGTCCATGTGCGCCATGACTTTCAACCGCGAAAGGATTGCCGATTGGAGCACGCGCAATTGCGGCGGCACCGCCACCTCGTGCAGGATGCCGTCGATCCGGTAACGAATGCGCAGGTCGTTCTCCAGCGGCTCGACGTGAATATCCGTGGCGCGTTCCACGATCGCTTCGCGAATGACCTGGTTTACGAACTTCACCACCGACGCTTCCGGATCGTTCGCGTCGAGGTCGGTCGCCATTTCGATGTCCTGGACGCCCTCGAAGGAACGGTTCGTCTTGAGAATTTCGTCGAACGTCTCGGCGCCGACGCCGTAAACGGTTTTCATCGCGCGCAGAATCTGGGCGCGCGGCACCAGCACCCATTCCGTCGGCCGCTTCAACAACTGCGACGCGAGCTGGCGCCCGACCGAGTTAAACAAATCGTACGTCGCCAGGACCACCGTCTTGTCCCGCGTCTCGATCGGCAGGATGTGATGCTGGAATACGAACCGGCTCGGCAAGAGCGACAGCGTCGCGCGCTCGATCCGCTTCGTGTCGATCGACATCACCGGCACCTGGAAAAAATTCCCAATCGCTTCGAGGAAGCGCTGCTCGTCGACCTTGCCGGAGTCGAGCACCTGCGTCGTCCACGAACCGCCGTTGAGATTCGTGGAAAGCTCCACCGCCTCCTCGCGCGAAGGCACACCGCTCGCGAGCAAAAGATCGATGAGCGAATTACTGATCGCCGGATTCACGCGCTGATCTTAATCGACTTCGCGTAAATTGTCATGCGCCCGAATCGGAGCACGAGCGTCTCGCCTGTTCTTCAATTGTGTTTGTCTAACGCGTAAATTTCTACGACCGCGATGCCGCCGTTGTAAATGATCGAACTATCGTCGACCTGCACAAGCGGGAGGCCGGCTATCCACGGGTTTCTGACTCCAACCGCGCCAGTCGTAAGGATGCCGAACTGAATCGTGAAATCGCTGAAATTAGTGGCGCTGCGAGTGATGACTGGTTCGCGGAGCGAGCCTTCGTTGCCGGCGATGCCAAGCCCACCGCCACTATCAAATAGAGTATGGAAGTCGTCTGGACCGGCCGTGAGATTATTGTTCTGGTCGTACTTGTAGAACTTGGACGAAGCCAGGATAGCAGCCTTAATCTCATCCGCGGTGGCGTTCCAGGGGATGGTGATAGTGTCCACCAGCGCGGCCTTGTCGCCGGGCTGACCGCTCATGATAACAAGCGGGCGTTTGAAGGTGAGCCGCAATGCGCCGCCGACCGGAGCGCGAGCTAATTGGACCCGCTGAATTTCGACAGTATTACCCGATCCGAACTGGGTTCGCGTAACGGTCGGAGACGGCGTATTGTTGCCGCTATTACTAACCGCACCAGCGTCTCGCACGATGGCGGTATAGTTAAAGGTGTTCGTACCGTTGCTCGCCAGCAACGTTGCCTTGATCGCGGATTCGCGCGGATCGGTCGGCGCCAGCCCGTTAGCATAGAATGCCTGTTGGTCCGCCGCCGAGTTCTCCATCCAATTATTGTTTGACTGCATCGGTTGTTCCCCAATCGGGCCTTGCAGCTCCAGATAGGGATCGGCCAGTTTGTTGACAACCGGGAGCGACGGACCGAGAGCGCGCACGATCACCTCCTGCATCCCCGGCCCTACGACGATTGTGCCCGCGATCATCACGTTGTCATCGGTCAAAACCAATCCGCGTGTGGAAATGTTCGCGAGTTTCGAGTCCGCCGTCGGCGAGTCGAGATCGTAAACCTCGACGACGCCTATGCCGGTACCTCCTTTCACACCGCTAAGGATGGCGGTATACGTAGCTCCGTTCGCCGGGAGCGTCGCGATGATCGCCGATTCCAAGTCATTCGTCGGCGCAACCCTGGTGTTGAAGATCGCCTGCTTGTCCGCGCTATCCTTCCAATTGTCATTCGAGTTGATTAACCCGCCGGTTCCGCTTCGGAGCTCCAGCGTCGGATCAGCCAGTTTTTTTTCCGGCGCGAAGGGCAGCGAAGGGCCAATCCCACGAACGATCACCTTCTTTGGCTGCGTCCCTGTTACGATGAATCCTGCGATCAGAGCGTTATCGCCTGACTCTACCAGTGACCGCGTGGAGATGTTGCCCAGCCTCGTCGCGGGTGTGGGGGTGGCCGTGGCTGTAGCGGTGGCGGCGGGTGTAGCGGTCGCAGTGGGTGTAGGGGTGGCGACGGCAGTGGGTGCCGCGAGCGTCTTACCCGGCATAGCCGAGAAGACGGCGCAGGCCATCAGGAAGGCACTCGTGACGACGCTTAAGCCATTCCGGGGTGGGAACATTGAACCGGATATACCTGTTTGCTCCCCCACCAGCAAGGCAGAAAAGACATCAGGTTAGATGAAGCAGTTGTCGAAGACGTAGGCGGGAAGTTCGAAGTTCAAAGATGAAGAAGCCGACGGAGCGAAAGAGACGGGTTTTGGCGTCTCGCCGAAACGATCTTCCTGGAAGTCCGCGATGGCGAGACGCCATCGCCAACGCGCGAGACGCGCGCGCTCCCCGGAATTACTTCATCCCGGGCAAATCGGGTCCGGGAAGCTGAATCTGCTTATCTTCGCCCGGCTTGGGACAATCGGGACAATCGTCCGAGTCCATTTCCGGCCCAATGTGTGTCTTTTCTTCGAACTTCTGCCGCATTCGATAAAGATCGAGTTTTGTCAGCGCCACTTCTGGACGCATGAGAACGATGAGCTCCGTTCGATCGAGATTTCTAACTGTATTTCTGAAAAGGCCACCGATCAGCGGAATGCGACTGAGGAGCGGAATACCGTCTTTGCTTACTTGCTTGTTATCCGTGATCAAGCCGCCCAGGACGATTGTCGAGCAGTTCGGTGCCGACACCGTCGTTTTGATATAGCGGGTCACGATCGTCGGGATCTGATTGCCGTCGACGGTCGCAGGTGTGCCCAAGCTGTCGAGTTTCTGCAGGATATCGAGTGACACCTCCTTTTCGGAGTTAATCAGCGGGACTACTTCGAGCTGAAGGGCAACCTTTTTATACTGGATACTCGACTGAGTGCCAAAATTGTTAAATGGCGTCGCCCCCGGCAGGACGGTCGTATTGTTGATCGTCGATAGCGTGCTGACCGGAACGGGGATTTCCTGCCCTGAAGCTATGATGGCCTTCTTGTTGTTGGTTGTGAAAACTACGGGCCGGTTGAGCACACGGAATCTACCAGTGGAATCGAGCGCTTTGACAAGCGCGGCCAGTCCATCCCGGCCGCTACTGAGAAAAAGATTCGCTCCACTAGCACCAGCGGCGGGGCCTAGGAGCGAAGTAAGATTGATTAAGCTAGCAGGATCAAGCAAGGCGGCGCCGGAATTTCGTGAGAATCCGGCAACAGTGCTATTCCCTTGAGTCCGTGGCAGGGCTACACCGTTGGCGTCAGTGTGAGCAGTTCCTCCATTCTTAAACCAATCGACCCCGAACGTTTGATCGTTCTTCAGGGTGAGCTCTCCGATCACCGTGCTCAGCGCCACTTGCGGCGCTTTGATATCCATTTCGTCCAGGAGCTTTCCTACTTTTACGACCACTTCCTGATTGCCGAGAATAATGATCGCGTTCGAGCGCTGATCGGCAATGATTTTGGCGTTGCCGATTGTTACCGCTTTCGGCGCCGTATCGACGGCCTGGGTGGAAAGTTCCTCCGAGAAATTCTGGCTACCGCTGCTACTGGAGCTGGAATCCGTACTGCTGTTGGATGTGTTCCGCCGCTGATTTTGCTGGGCCTGCTGCTGGGGCGCGGCGGGATTGCTGGTCTCCGCCCCTGGTCCCTGACCGCTGCCCGGTTCGGTTAATATTTGCACGATGACCGGCAGGACTTCCGCGGCGCTGATATACCGCAGAGCGCGCGTGACCGGCTTGGCAAATTCGACGTTCGCATCGAACTCCGAGATCAACTTCTTGATGAACGGCATGTTCACCGG